>JBPCVS010000139.1:0-3078 GCA_051010295.1 Parvibaculales bacterium
TCTGCCTCTGCCGCTTCTTCAGTCGTTTCGTCTTCCAGTGAAACTTCTACCCCTTCGTCAAAAACTTCTTCAAGGGCGATTGTTTCCTCTTGCGGAATATCACTATCAATAGCCGTCACATCTTCACCTGCGGCTTGGCGCGTGGCTTCATCTTCGGTGCGTGCCACATTGACAATAATATCTGCCGTAACTTCCGGATGCAGCACAACAGCAACCTTGTGTAAGCCAAGCACTTTAATGGGCTGCTCTAGCACCACCTGATTGCGGGTAATGGTGAAACCTTTTTCGCTCACAATGGCGGCAATATCGCGTGAAGAAACCGACCCATAAAGCTGCCCGGTATCGCCAGATTGACGGATAATAATAAAGCTTTCATTGTTTAATTTGGCAAACACGCCATCGGCTTCGGTTTTGCGTTCCAAATTGCGGGCTTCAAGCTGGACGCGCTCGGCCTCAAAGCGTTTTAGATTGGACTTATTGGCGCGCAAAGCCTTGCCTTGCGGTAATAAAAAATTGCGCGCATAGCCGTCTTTTACGGTGACGACATCGCCCATTTGCCCCAATTTAGCAATGCGCTCTAGCAATACGATTTGCATAGGGTTACTCCTCTTTTGTTTCATCGGGTGGCTGGTTGTTTTTTGACAATCGCCTAAAATCTACCACCGTATCAAATAATCCAACCAAGCTGATGGGAATGATAACCCATGTCAGCATTAGCACCAGAAAATATAAAGCACTCAGCGCAAACATTCTGCCCTGCCAGCCATGCGAAATAGCATGAATAATTATTAAACCCAACAGAAAATATGCCATGAGGCAAATTGCCGCGATTGTAAGCAATAAATCGCCCACCCAGCTTGTTCCCATCTGGCTAGATTGCCACAGCCCACCGGCCAGACAGATAAATAATATAGCTATCAGCCATGCGGGTAGGCGCAAAACCTCATAATCGGGTGTTGGGCGCAAATTGCGGCCTAAAAATTGGGCGAGCGTTTGGCTTACATGCAGATTGCCCAACAATAAAAGCGGCCAGCTGGACAATCCAGCAATAATGATAAGGCTGGCAATGGCCTGCATATCGGCCTGCGAACTAATGCTATAGAGGTTTTGCAAATTTTCCCGAATTTCTGGGATTTGCCACAAGATATTGGTGATGCTTCCTGCCAATCCGCCCGGCACACTGGCATAGCTCAAAAACAATGCCGCGCTTCCAATAGAGGTGATTGCCGTTGCCCATAAAATCAAATGACCGAATGGGTAAAATTCATAATCACTGCTATCGGGTATGGCGCGTGATAAAAGTGCGAAACGCAAGAGTAATAATGTCGGGGCAAACATCATTAAACCCAAACTAAGGGCCAGCATAGGCGATATGAAGGCGATGAACGATACGGTGATAAGTGCTACAAAACTGGCTTGCAATAAGCCGTAAGACAAGCCGATAAAAGCCAGTGGCAAACCCGAAAGCGGTATTGTAACAACTAAAGCACCAAGCACGATACTGCTTATTACAGCAAAAAATAAATGCTTGGTATTGGTGCTGGATAAGTTAAACACGCGCTATAACTATTCGTTCACATAAGGCATGAGTGCCAGATAACGGGCGCGTTTGATGGCATTGGCCAATTCGCGTTGCTTTTTGGCCGATACGGCCGTGATGCGGCGCGGCACAATTTTGCCGCGTTCTGATACATAACGTTGCAAAAGGCGAACATTTTTATAGTCAATAATGGGGGCGTTGGCACCTGAGAAAGGACAGCTTTTGCGCCGACGGGAAAAAGTTTGTCGGGTTTGGCGCGTTTGGGTTTGGCTTTGGCTCATGTTTTTTCTCCCTCTGCTATTTCGCTTGCGGCCTCATTGTCGCCATCGGAGGCATTGCGTTGCTCATCGCGGGTTTTGCTACGCATCTGGACGGAATCGCCATCTTCATGGGCATCAACACGCAAAGTGAGATGACGGATAATATCATCGCTCAAACTTATGCGCCGTTCCATTTCGGCTATTGCTTCATGCGGGGCATCAATATTCAGCAATGAATAATGGCCTTTGCGGTTTTTCTTCATGCGATAGGCCAGCGATTTAATGCCCCAATATTCAGTTTTGGTTATTTTTCCGCCATTTTCAGTAATGATTTGGGTAATCATTGTCTGCAAATCTTCCACCTGCTGCGATGAAACATCTTGGCGTGCAACAAATATATGCTCATATAAAGCCATAATAGCCTCTCTCCTGTTGTTTCGGCGCATAGCCCCCTCGCGAGCGGGCTCCAATTATGGAAGAGGCTCACAAGTAACGCAAAGAGCGGAGACAAGGGATAACAGCCATTTAATGTTAGCGGCCTCAAATTGCACGACATAATATAATCTAGGTCAATCGGGCAATTTGCATCCTTTCAGCCTCCAGCCGAAAGTTATAGGCGTGTCATACACAATTTGGTAGCGCTTGGCAATCCCTTGATAGTTGTGTAAGAAAAGAGGTGATTGCACCAAATAATAATAAAGGGGGGCGGCATGGCGACAGCTTTTATATTTCCGGGTCAAGGCAGCCAATCACTTGGCATGGGGCAGGCATTGGCCGAAAATTATGCCGAGGCGCGGGCGGTGTTTGCGGCCGTTGATGACGCGGTCGGGCAAAATTTATCAGATTTAATGTGGAACGGCCCCGAAGATAAACTTACCCTGACAGAAAATGCCCAACCAGCTTTGATGGCGGTTTCTATTGCTGCTCTGCGGGTGTTGCAGGCGCGGGGGCTGGTGTTAGAAAAAACCGCAAAATTTGTCGCGGGTCATTCCTTAGGCGAATATTCTGCGCTGACGGCGGCTGGGTCTTTAACCTTAGAAACTACCGCCCAGTTGCTAAAATTGCGCGGCCAAGCCATGCAACGCGCCGTGCCAGTGGGGGTGGGGGCGATGGCCGCCATTTTAGGGTTAGAAATCGCGGCAGTAGATGATATTGCCAAGCAAGCCACTAAAAGCAATGATGAATTGTGCCAAGTGGCCAATGATAATGCATCGGGGCAGGTGGTGGTGTCGGGGCATGTGGCGGCGGTGGCGCGGGCGATTGATATTGCCAAAGAAA
>JBPCVS010000140.1:0-20740 GCA_051010295.1 Parvibaculales bacterium
ACTATCATCGCGCAACCAAACCAACCGCGTTGAGGCCAACACACCACTTAAAATCAACCGCTTTGAATAATAATTATAATCAGTGGCATCATCACCCGCCCAATGCCAAATATGATTGGCCGTATCAAATAATAATTTTGCCGCCAGCTTTTGCCGCCCCGAAGCAAATAAAGGCGCGGATAAATAAGCCGCCGCCCGACACGCGGCCTCCCGATGGGGCGCATCAATTTGACACCGCAAAAAAACTGCATGACTTATCCTATCGCGGATTTTCATATCTTTTGCCGCATTTTTTATATCAGGCAGTGCGGCTAACATCTTCTGGTCGCCATCGGCTGAATAATAAGCCAGCATATCATCAATCCCTTTAGGAAAAGCCAGCAACACCATATCGGCATCTTGCTTGCTTTTGGCCAATGCCGCATCCAATGCTTTTTGCGTCCAGCCATAAAAAGCAACTTCTGGCAGCAAAGCCGCCAACAAATCAGCACGAGTGGCATCATAAGGGTCGTTTTTATCCATAGGTTCAATATCACCATTTGGACGGATAAAAAACAAGCATATTTCACCAGAGGCTAGACATACGCCCTCACATTTGCTAAATCTTGTCCCAATCGCCACCTGCAAACAAATTTTGGCGGCAATAATGTGAAAGGATGATGAGACGTGCAAGTTTCTGTTCGTGATAATAATGTAGATCAGGCCTACAGAGTCCTGAAAAAAAAGCTTCAACGCGAAGGCGTGTTTCGTGAAATGAAATTACGCAATCATTACGAAAAGCCGTCTGAAAAGCGGGCGCGTGAGAAAGCTGAATCAGTGCGCCGTGTTCGCAAATTGGCGCGCAAAACCGCGCAACGCGAAGGCATGTTTGTTGGCAAGCGCAAATACTAAAGCTTAAAAAGCCTTAACAATATTCTCCACCATTTTTTTAGCGTCTGAAAACAACATCATGGTGTTGTCGCGGAAGAAAAGCTCATTTTCTACGCCAGCATAGCCAGAGCCCATGCCGCGTTTAATAAATAACACTGTCGCAGCACGGTCAACATCCAAAATAGGCATGCCATAAATAGGGCTTTGCGGGTCAGTTTTGGCCGATGGGTTGGTTACATCATTCGCACCAATCACAAATGCCACATCCGCTTGGGCGAACGCGCTATTAATATCTTCTAGTTCAAACACCTCATCATAAGGCACATTGGCTTCGGCTAATAATACATTCATGTGGCCGGGCATACGCCCCGCCACAGGGTGAATCGCATAAGATACTTTTACGCCAGCCTCTTTCAATTCATCGGCCATTTCGCGCAACGCATGTTGGGCTTGTGCCACCGCCATGCCATAGCCCGGCACAATAATAACCGAAGAAGCGTTTTTCATAATAAAAGCCGCATCTTCCGCACTGCCTTGCTTGACGGGACGTTGCTCCACACCTTCGGCATGGGCAATAGTTTCGCCACCAAAACCGCCCAAAATAACCGATATAAAAGAGCGATTCATGCCTTTGCACATAATGTAAGACAAAATAGCCCCCGATGAGCCCACCAGCGAGCCAGTTATGATGAGTGCCATATTGCCTAAAGTAAAGCCAATGCCAGCCGCCGCCCAGCCCGAATAGCTGTTAAGCATAGAAACAACCACTGGCATATCCGCCCCACCAATGGGAATAATAACCAAAAAGCCAATAATAAAAGACAACACAGTGATAAATAAAAACACTTCAGCCAACTGATTTTGTGCATCAGAACACAAATAATAAATGCCGCCAATAATGCTGGCGGCTACAATGGCGTTAATCAAATGGCGTTGCGGCAACAAAATCGGCGCGCCCGACATTGTGCCTTGCAATTTAGCAAAAGCAATAACTGAGCCAGAAAAAGTGATGGCACCAATCGCCACGCCCAGCGACATTTCAACCAGAGAAAGGGTTTTTATCGCGCCATTTTCTACAATATCAAAAGAGCCGGGCGACAAAAACGCCGCCCACGCCACCAACACTGCCGCCAGCCCAACCAGCGAATGAAAAGCCGCCACTAGTTGCGGCATATCCGTCATGGCGATACGCCGCGCAACAACCGCACCAATAACGCCACCAAGCAAAATGCCGCCAATAATGATGCCCCATGTGTCAGCACTTGGATTTTCAAGCAACGCCAATGTGGTAATAACGGCAATCAGCATGCCAACCATGCCAAAATAATTGCCTTGCCGCGATGTCTCAGGCGAGCTTAAACCACGCAAAGCAAAAATGAAAAACACACCCGAAAGCAGATATAGAAGAGAGGAGATATTCGCGCTCATTATATGCCCCTATTTGTCTTTCTTGCGATACATGGCCAGCATGCGTTGCGTGACCAAAAAGCCGCCAAAGATATTGACCGAAGCCAGCACAATCGCGCCAAAACCCAGCCATCGGGTAAGGGCGGCATTGCCATTGACAGCGGAGTCATTGGCAACCGACACTTCCACCCCGACAGCGACAATAGCACCGACAATAATCACCGATGAAATGGCGTTTGTTACAGACATAAGCGGCGTGTGCAGGGCTGGCGTTACCGACCAGACCACGTAATAGCCGACAAAAACAGCCATCACAAAAATACTCAGCAAATAGATAATAACATCAGCGTGCATTATTTCCCTCTCCCCGTTTTAGTTTTTGGCTTTGTTTTAGCTTTTGGCTTTGTTTTAGTTTTTGGCTTTGTTTTGTTTTTAGCAGGTGATTGCTTGCGCGGTGTAGCTTTTTTGCTAATTTTCTTTCCACGCACTGGCTTTTTTGTCACCAATGATTGGTGCACAATTTTGCCATTGCGCGTCAACCCAATGCCAGCAATAATTTCATCATCCCAATCAATGGCTAGTTTTTTCTTATCCTTATCAAAAAAAGCATCAATAAAATTATACAAATTGCGGGCATAAAGTTCGCTGGCATTGCCCGCCAGACGACCCGCCACATTTTTATGCCCAATCACTATAACGCCTTTATGCCTAACCAGTTGCCCAGCTTTTGACAATTTGCAATTACCACCCTGCTCAACTGCCAAATCAACCAGAACCGAGCCGCGTTTCATGCTTTCAAGCATTTTTTTAGTCACCAATTCTGGTGCAGGGCGGCCGGGAATCAAAGCCGTGCAAATAACAATATCTTGTTTTGCAATATGCTCCGCAACCAATTTAGCTTGGCGTTTTTGATAGTCAGCACTCATTTCTTTGGCATAACCGCCTTCGGTTTCCCCGCTTTCATCTTCATCATCTTCAACCATTACAAAAGTGCCGCCAAGACTTTCCACTTGTTCTGCCGCAGCACGGCGCACATCGGTTGCACTCACAATCGCGCCCAATCTTTTGGCGGTGGCAATGGCTTGCAGCCCCGCCACACCCGCACCCATCACAAACACCCGCGCCGCCGAAATTGTGCCCGCCGCCGTCATCATCATCGGTAAAGCACGACCATATTCGCCACTGGCATCAAGCACCGCTTTATAGCCTGCCAGATTGGACTGCGAAGACAACACATCCATAGATTGCGCCCGCGTGATGCGCGGCATAAATTCCATCGCCATCGCCTGAATTTTTTGCGCGGCATATTTTTTTATCAGTGCCATATTGTTATAAGGGTCAAGCATGGCCACCAAAACTGCGCCAGCTTTCATCGCTTTAAGGCGCGCAGGCGCGGGCGGGCGCACCGCCAACACCAAATCGGCTTTTTTTAGAGCGGCCCTAATGGCGGTTGCCGTTTTAACGATAGAAGCCCCCGCTTGTTTATAGGCAGCATCATCAAAACCCGATACCATACCTGCGCCGGCTTCAAACATTATTCCGATGCCAAGCGTTTTTAATTTTTTGACGGTTTCTGGTGTCGCGGCAACCCGCGTTTCCCCCGCGTTTTCTTTCAAAACAATCAGGCTGAGAGCCATATTCGTGTCCTCAATTATTGGCTAAAATTAAATCAGTCATACACAAAAATAAGCAAAAGCAACAACGAAATCGCAGATGCCACAATTACCCATGTGCTATAGCGGATAAAACCCGCATAGGTATTTTCATGTTCTCCACGATCCATCTCATTGCCCCATTGCTGGTTGGGGTTTTCATCAATCATAACAAATCTCCGTAAAGAAAATCTCCCTAAGTTGGTATAGTATAGCAGACCCACCCCAGCGAACAAGTTTAACTATCACAATGTGAGCCAAAAAATTTGCGATGCCTTAAATCAGAATGTTTTATCGCTTGTTGCAATATGGCCACCAGATGTTTTGCCCAAACAGATTGCCCCGCATCATTGGCAATTTCATCTTGCCGCAATTCAATCAACGCATGCGGCAAACCATTTTGTGTGCCATGCCGATAGAGCGTATCATTTTTCAGCCGCCCCGAATAAGGCGTATTATCGCCAAACACATAATCTGTCTGGCTGGCCATATAATCAACCATAATATCTTTCAAACGCGCATCCTTATCCCACAAAACCGAAGCCTGCCATGGCCGCGCCAGCTCACGCCAAATGGGTGTAAAACTATGCACAGATAAAATAATCGGCACAAAATCATCGCCCAGCGCGGTTTCAATCAGCTTGGCAAGGGCAGCATGATAGGGCGCATAAAAACGTTCAACACGGCTTTGCAAAGCGACATCATCAAGCCCCACATTGCCCAAAATAGACGTGCCGTCTGATAATTCCATAATCAAGGTTGGGTCGTCTAATCCGCGATTGGGGTCAATCAACAGGCGCGAAAAAGACGACATAATAAGCGGGCAATGCAAAAATGCGGCAATTTTATCAGCCACTTCTGCCGCGCCAATATCATAAGCAATATGGCTTTGCAATTTTTCAGCCGATAGGCCTAACCCCTCAAATTCGGCAGGGATATGATTGCTGGCATGGTCACAAATAATCAGAAAATTGCGGTCTGCGTCAGGTGGATTGCGAAGAAAAAACGCGCCTTTCATGAGTGCTTCATCTGTGCGTCATCCGCACACGCCCTTTTGGTTGCGCAATTAGCCTTGCCGCGCCTTAAACCGCCTATTTGTTTTATTGATAACATAGAGCCGCCCACGCCGACGCACCATTTGATTTTTCTGGTGGCGGTCACGCAATGATTTCAATGAGTTACGAACCTTCATCATTATCTCCATTTGATTTTTCGTAAGCTTTGCTCAACAAGCCGCGAAGCTACTCCAGCCAACCCAAACTGTCAAGTTATCCTCCCAAATAAAGTTTCGCAAAAATGGTTCTATTTTGGGGATTGGCAGACATTGAATTTTGGTTATATTTCACCTTCTTAAGGAGCGACTTTCATGAAAACCGATAATAATGGACAACAGGCTTTGGTGCTGCAGGGTGAGCTTGTTGATTTTCAGCCCGCTTGGTTCAAAGCCGCCCTTGCAGAAAAACCGCAGGATAAATATATCAATTTTAACGAGTCAAAACTGCATTATCGGCACTGGCCATGCGCCAAAACAGATGCTGAATCGCTGGTGCTGATACATGGCGATGGCGCGCATGCGCGTTGGTTTGATTTTATCGCACCGCTTTTATCGCCTTATTATCATGTGATTGCGCCCGATTTGCCGGGCATGGGCGATAGCGGGTGGTTGCCCGCCTATTCGCGAGAAATTATGGCTGACGCGCTGATGGCGATGGTGCGCGATGCCCAATTTGTGCGCCCGCCTGCGATTGTGGCGCATAGTTTTGGTGGGCTTATCGGTATGATAATGGCCAAAAATTACGCACCTGAAATTGCCGCACTAATGATTTGCGATTTTCATATACGCCCAAAAGAATTGCATGAAGAATGGTTCACCACGCCACGCAAATTGCGGGTTTATGAAACCCGCGCCCAGGCGCAAGCGCGGTTTCGCCTGGCCCCCGACCAGCCTTGCGCTAATCAATTTATTCTGGATTATATTGCCGAACATTCGGTGCGGCAAATAGTCGCAGGCCAAACCGACCCATTACGCGATACCCCGACCCAAAGCGGATTTACATGGAAATTTGACCCCGCCATTTATGGTGATTTTATTATCGGCAGTGATTTGCGCGAAATTTATGAAAATTTGACGCGCCCAATGGCCATGCAATTTGGCGCATTGTCCTATGATTTTAGCAACAAAACCCACACAGCCACGCGGCAAGAAGTTATTGCTTATATGAAATCATTGCGCCCCGATGTGCCGCATTTTGATATTGTCGGCGCGCATCATCATATTATGAACGACCAGCCGCATGGTTTTGCCGCCGCTATTCTTGCGGTGGCAGAAATATGGAAAAGCCAAGACGTTTTTTCTACATCTTAATATCAGGTGCGCGAGACAGAGTTTTTTCTTCAACCTCTTTAGTGTCAATCGGTGTTTCCAAATTATCCAACGCTGGCGACCTTGCCAAAACCAGCATCATCAGTGTTAACACCAGCGCAAGCCAAAAAGGTGCAGTCGGTATAATCAGATAAAGCGGCATCACAAAAATCGGCACAAAAATAATGCCAACCGCCGCCGTTGAAGAGTTAAACCCAGCCACTGCGCCTTGCTCTTTGGGCGTTACAGCCAGCGACCCCCCCGCCGCCACAGCAGGGCGCATCAAACCCATGCCAAGCCCTTGCAAAGTCAACCCAAACACAAACAACCCCTGCGTCATGGGCAATAATAATAAAGCAATGCCCAACGCATTGACTAAAATGCCATAGGTCAAAAGGCTACGCACCGACGCATTGGCACGCGGAATAATGACGAGCTGGGCAAATAAAGTCGCCATCGCCATACCCATCATGCCAATCCCAACAATTTGCACAGCATCCAGCTTGTCCATATACAACGTATCAATCACAAAAAAAGTCGCCACTTGCATCACCGCCGCCTGAATGGTGGAAACCGCCACGCCCATAAATAAAAATGGACGAATACGTTTATCGGTTATTTTCATCTTTATCTTATCATTGCCGCGATTGTGCCGCCGCCGACGCTCTGGCAGATAAAACAACAAAGCCACGACGCACCCGAACGCGAAAAGCGACAAAACAAAAAACGGCGCAAGCAGATGAAACCCCACCAAAGCGGCGGCAAAACCCGGCCCCAAAATGGTGCCCATGCCAAAAGCCGCGCCAATGGCGGCCACGCCAGAAGTGCGTTCTTCACGCGTTGTGCGGTCGGCAACATAGGCTTGGGCGGCGGTTGGTGTGCCAGAGCCAAACATGCCGAAAAGCCCGCGTGTAAAAATCATCATCGCATAAATCGCCATCAGTGGAAAAATGCCGCGTTGCCCCAGCATCAGCAAAATCCCAAAGCCACCAGTGGAAATGCAAAAGCCTAGCAAACCGATAAGAATAATCGGCTTGCGCCCCCACACATCACTCAGCCGCCCCCAAATGGGCGACATAACAATCCACAAAACGGCAGACAGGGTAAAAATCGCGCTCACCTGCACTTCGGTAAGCCCCATATCCCGCGCCTCTGGCGGCAGCAGCACAAGAAATAGCGACTGCCCCATACCTACTGAAATCAGGCAGATAAAAAGCAAAGTAAAACCGCGCTGGCGTTTGGCGTGGGTGGTATCAGGCATCAATAAAGACATGACTCATCAACTCCGTAAGTGCATCGCTTCCGTATAGTCTCTAATACCAGACTTGTCCATTGCGTGCGCGTTGTAAATCAGCTTCGGCCATCATCTGCACAAGTGTCTCAAATTTTATCGCTGGCTGCCAGCCCAACAGTTTGCGCGCTTTGCTGGCATCACCGCAAAGCGGGTTGGGCTCACTTGGGCGATAAAAACGCTGGTCAACCGCCACCAAAACCCGTCCGCTTTTGCTATCAACGCCTTTGCAGTCTGCACCCTCGCCTTCCCAACGCAACGCCATGCCCAGCACTTCTGCCGTCAATTCAACAAAGCTGCGCACCGATTTGGTGCGGCCTGTAGCAATCACATAATCATCGGCTTTTTCTTGCTGCAACATCAACCACATCGCCTCTACATAATCGCCAGCAAAACCCCAATCGCGGGCATTATCCAAATTGCCGAGCGTTAAAACCTGCTGGCTACCGCAGGCAATTTGCGCCAAGCTGGTGGTGATTTTGCGGGTGACAAATTCCATTCCGCGCATCGGGCTTTCATGGTTAAACATAATGCCAGAGCCCGCATGCAAGCCATATGCTTCGCGTTGATTGATGATTGACCAATGGGCAAATAATTTGGCCACCCCATAGGGCGAATTGGGTTTGAAACTGGTTGTTTCATTCACCATATTATCCGCGCTTTGGCCAGTGCTTTGGCCAAAAATTTCACTGCTGGACGCATGATAAAAACGCGCCTGTGGTGCCACTAATTGTATCGCCTGCAACATTCGCAACGTTCCACTGCCAGTGGTTTGCGCAGTATAAAGCGGTTGCTGAAAACTTGCTTGCACCGAACTTTGGCCGCCCAAATGATAAATTTCATCGGGGCAAACATCGTCCAACATGCGCACAATACTGGTAAAATCTTGCACATCAAGCGTCATAAGATCAACATCACTGGCAATTTTCAACTCAGCCAAGCGCGGCAAATTCAACGTTGAAGCGCGTCGCGTTGCGCCCACCACGCGATAGTTTTTTTGCAACAAAAACTGCGCCAAATAAGCACCATCTTGCCCAGTTATACCAGTGACAAAAGCCGTTTTTTGGCGCACGATAAACCACTCCTTAAAGAAAACGCATATCAAACATAGACAATAAAGGCCAATCAATATAGTAAATACACAAGGGAAACGATAGCAAAATGGCGAAAAAAAAGGCTCTGATTACTGGCGTTACTGGACAAGACGGAGCTTATTTGGCGCGGCTCTTATTGTCAAAAAATTATGAGGTGCATGGCATTAAGCGGCGCGCTTCATCTTTTAATACCGCCCGCGTGGATGATATTTATATTGACCCCCACGAAACTGGCGATATTCCGTTTTTTCTCCATTATGGCGATATGACCGACAGCAGCAACATTATGCGGCTGGTGCAGTCTATTGAGCCTGATGAGATTTATAATCTGGCGGCGCAGTCGCATGTGCAGGTAAGTTTTGAGACGGCGGAATATACTGCCAATGCCGATGCTTTCGGCACATTGCGGTTTTTAGAAGCAATTCGCACATTGGGGTTGGTAGAAAAAACCCGCTTTTATCAAGCCTCAACTTCAGAATTATATGGCAAGGTGCAAGAAACCCCGCAAAGCGAAACAACGCCTTTTTATCCGCGTTCGCCCTATGCGGTGGCCAAACTTTATGCCTATTGGATTTGTGTCAATTACCGCGAGGCCTACAATATGCACACCTCTAACGGCATTTTGTTCAATCATGAAAGCCCGATGCGTGGCGAAACTTTTGTCACCCAAAAAATTGCGCTGGCGGTGGCGAATATCGCAACCGAGCAACAAAAGAAGCTTTATCTAGGCAATTTAGATGCCAAGCGCGATTGGGGCCACGCCAAAGAATATGTAGAAGGCATGTGGCGGATTGTGCAACATGAGCGCGGCGATGATTTTGTGCTGGCCACTGGCCGCACACAGAAGGTGCGGCATTTTGTTGAGCTGGCTTTTGCCCAAATCAATAGGCAGATTATCTGGCAAGGCAAAGGCACCGATGAAATTGGCAAAGATGCAAAAACTGGCGAAGTGCTGGTAGAGATTGACCCGCGTTATTATCGCCCAACCGAGGTTGATTTATTGGTTGGCAACCCCGCCAAAGCCAAACAAATTTTGGGCTGGCAGGCCACCACCCAGCTAGAAGATTTAGTCGCCGAAATGGTGCAGGTCGCACTGCATAATGCCAAACAGCCGCAGGCTGAAATAAAATTAGCGGATTTCTAATGTATGATTTGGCTGGAAAACGCATCTGGGTTGCTGGCCATAAGGGTATGGTTGGCCGCGCCGTCATGCGCCAACTGGCAGATTATGATTGCACCCTGCTCACCGCCGACCGCAAGGCATTAGACCTCACCCGCCAGCAACAAGTGGAAGACTGGATGGCCGCCCAAAAACCCGATGCGGTGATTATGTGCGCGGCGCGAGTAGGCGGCATTTTGGTCAATAACACCCAGCCCGCCAATTTTATTTATGATAATTTGATGATTGAAGCCAATATCATTCATGCCGCTTTTGCTTGCCATGTTGAAAAGCTTTTATTTTTGGGCTCAAGCTGCATTTATCCAAAACATGCCGACCAGCCAATGCAAGAAGACGCATTGCTAACTGGCGCGTTGGAGCCGACTAATCAATATTATGCCATTGCCAAAATTGCTGGCATCAAATTATGCCAAGCCTATCGCCAACAATATGATGCTGATTTTATTGCCGCCATGCCAACCAATCTCTATGGCCCATTTGATAATTTTGATTTACAAAGCAGCCATGTTATCCCCGCGCTGATGCACAAATGCCATGCCGCCAAACAAAACAAAGAATCGGCAATGGAAATATGGGGCTCTGGCAAAGCCTTGCGCGAATTTTTGCATGTTGATGATTGCGCGGCGGGCATTGTGTTTTTGTTGCAGCATTATGCCGATATGCCGCATGTCAATCTTGGCACTGGGCAAGATGTAACCATCACCGCATTGGCGCAAATGCTTAAAAAAATTATCGGCTTTGAGGGCGCGCTGATTTATGACACCAGCAAACCCGATGGCACACCGCGCAAATTGCTAGATGTTGCCACCATCAATAAATTGGGCTGGCAAGCCAACATTGATTTGGCGGACGGCTTGGCCACAACCTATCAATGGTTTTTGGAGAACAGCGCGTAATGGCAAATACAAAGTGATAAATCATAGAAAGATGGGGTGAGATGTTTTTTCTGCAAATCACAATCGCGGCATTTTTGAGCTGTTATATTTTATGTTTTGTGTTGCGCCAGCCCGCACAAAAGCTGGGGCTGGTGGATAGGCCAAATATCCGCAAGCACCATATTGGCACTGTGCCATTGATTGGCGGGGTGGCAATTTTTATCACTTTTTTAGGGTTTTTTCTGGTCGGCATTAACCAAAATCTCGTGCTGATAAGCACGGTAACTTTGCTTGTTGCGTTGGGCATTATTGATGATATGCGCGATTTGCCCGCCATTATAAAACTCACCATTCAGATTGTGGCCGCGCTGATTTTGATGCTGGCGGGGGACACAAAAATTACCTCGCTGGGCAGTCTGCCCAATGGCCAAGAATTTTTATTAGGCATTTGGGCTTATCCGCTCACCATTATCGCCATTGTTGGGCTTATCAATGCAATCAATATGATTGATGGGTTGGACGGGCTGGCGGGGTGTTTAACTTTATTGGCCTTGTTGCATTTGGGGCTGGCGATGCAGCTGGTTGACCAGCCGCTTACCCAGCAAACATTAATTGGAATTTTCATATTGGCGGGGGCTATTTCGGGGTTTTTGGTTTTCAATTTGGGCTTTATGGGTGAACGCAAAATTTTCCTAGGCGATGCGGGTTCAATGATATTGGGCTTATTGTTGGCTTATTATTTAATTACCGCCAGCCAACGTGAACCGCTTATTGACACATTGCCAACTTCGCTGGTGCCATGGATTATTGCCCTGCCGGTGATTGATACGCTCAGCCTGATTTATCGGCGGCTACGCGATGGACGCTCGCCCCTATCGCCCGACCATCTGCATTTGCATCACCTATTGCTTGATATTGGGCTATCACCGCGCCGTGTTTTGCTGACAATGCTCGGCATGGGTGTTTTATTATTTTGGACGGGTTTTCTTATTAGTCGCTGGAACAGCATTTTAGCGGGCACATTATTTATCATTTTACCCATCATTTATTACTGCATCATCACCCGAAAGCTGGTGCGTAATGCGGCAAAAAACAAAGAATAAAACGCAATCGGGATTATGCTTTGATAATTTTTGCCGCACCCGACAATTAATTTTCGCCAAATAAATCGCGTGTATAAACCTTATTTTTTACACTCTCCAATGCTGGATACATACGGTTGCTCAAAATAATATCGCACCGCGCAAAAAAGGCTTCTTCTTCGTCAAAAATTTCGGAATTGAAAAAATGCGTAGCATGAAAATTAGGCTCATAAATCACAATTTCTATACCTTTGGCTTTGATGCGCTTCATCACGCCCTGCACGGCAGAAGTGCGAAAATTATCAGAATTAACTTTCATAGCCAGCCGATATATGCCAACCGTTTTGGGTTTTTGTGCAATAACCCAATCTGCAATCGCATCTTTTCGGGTGGTATTGGCCGCCACAATGGCCTGTATCAAATTTTGCGGCACATCACTATAGCTGGCCAATAATTGCTTCGTGTCTTTCGGCAAACAATATCCCCCATAACCGAAACTCGGATTATTGTAAAAATCGCCAATACGTTCATCCAAGCAAACACCTTTTATAATCGCACGCGTGTCAAGCCCCAGAGACATAGCATAGCTGTCCAACTCATTAAAAAATGAGATACGCATGGCGAGATATGTATTAGAAAACAGCTTAACGGCTTCAGCTTCGGTGGCTTGCATAAATAAAGTTTTGATATCTTTTTTCTCAGCCGCTTGCTTTAATAAATCAACAAAATGGTGCGCTTGTTGCGTGTCGCTACCAATAATAATGCGCGACGGATAAAGATTGTCATAAAGCGCGTGGCCTTCACGCAAAAATTCTGGCGAAAAAACAATTCTTTCACTCGCATGTTTTTTCTGCGAAGCGGCGATAAAACCCATCGGCACAGTGGACTTAATAATAATCATCGCCGTCTCATTATGCGCCAATGCATCGCGCAATGTTGCATCAACAGAACTTGTATCAAGCCGATTGCTAATCGGGTCATAATCAGTCGGCGTGGCAATAATGATAAAATCCGCATCACAATAGGCTTCCGCCTTATCAAGGGTTGCTTGCAAATGCAGTTTTTTAGTGGCCATAAAAGCCTCAATTTCCGCATCCGCCACCGTTGACTGGCCAGCATTGACCTGCGCCACCCGCTTTGCATCAATATCCAAAGCCAGCACCGCATTATGCTGTGCCAGCAAAACCGACAGCGACATGCCAACATAGCCAGTGCCTACAACCGTGATTTTTGTTTTTGCCATTTTGTGCCTCTTTATATCTATTTTACAGAATAAACCTGATTTGCCCAATTTTGGATAGGATTTTGCTGGCGATAGTGAGGGGTGCAAACAGCCCCATCGCTTTTGCTGCTTGATAATCCTCCCATGATTTACGCGCCAAATTGCCCAAGCCGCGATTGCTTTTGCCGCCTGTGCGCATTAGCACAAAAAGCGCGGGCACATAGGCAATACGCGCACCATATTGGCTAAACAGGCGCAACATAAAATCATAATCGGCTGAAATTTTATAGTTGGTATTAAAACCGCCCAATTCTTCATAGACCGAACGGCGCAAAAATAATGTTGGGTGCGGGGGCATCCAGCCAAACCGCAATTTGCGTTGCGAAAATTTTTTGGCCTGCCAGTGCCGCACCACCTTATGCACATTTTTATCCGACACATAATTCAAATCGGCATACACCCCCAAAAGCTGCGCATCATCGGCAAATGCCGCACATACGCGCTGCAAAACGTCATTATCGGCATAAAAGTCATTGGCGTGCAGCAGCCCGATAATATCGCCACTGGCCAGCGCAACGGCTTGGTTAAGCGCGTCATAAATGCCCGTATCGCTGGTGGATACAAACCGCACATTATCATAAGCCGCAACGCGCTGTTTTGTATCATCGTCCGAACCACCATCTTTGACAATATGCTCAACCGCGCAATTTTGCACATTCTGGCTTTGCACTGAACGCAATGTATCATCAATGGTGTCGCCAGCATTAAAACAAGCCGTAATGATGGTAATAGAAAATTGCGATTGCATTTTACAGCCCACTGCCTCAAACGCGCCCATAATCATCTTGCAAGCGCACAATATCATCTTCGCCCAGATAATCGCCACATTGCACTTCAATCAATACCAGCAATTCATCGCCAATATTGGTTAGCCGATGTTTTTCGCCCAACGGAATATAGCGATAATCGCCGGCCGCCGTTTCAAAAACCTCATCACCAATTTGCACTTTGGCGCGCCCCTGCGTTACCACCCAATGTTCGGCGCGTTTATGGTGATATTGCAGGCTTAATTGCTGGTCGGGATAAACCGTGATGCGCTTGACCTGATAGCCCGCCTCCATTTTCAATGTCGCATAAGTCCCCCATGGGCGTTGCACCTCTGGCGGCAGTTTTGGTAATTGCTGCTCAAATGCGTCACCCGCTTTAAGCTGCTCAACAATCTCGCGCACCCTTTGTGCTTGGGCGCGGTCAACCACCAGCAAAGCATCTGGCATATCAATAATGGCCACATTTTCCAGCCCAATAGTCGCCACCAGCCTATCCATATAAGCGTGGCTTTCCACATGGGTATTTTTGCTATCCAAATGTATCACGCGCTCGGATAGATTATTGCCATTTTCATCACGCGCTTGGTGCTGCGCCACCGCATCCCAACTGCCCACATCGCTCCAGCCAAAACTGGCGGGCACCATAACAATTTTATCGGCCTTTTCCATCACCGCATAATCAATGCTAATGTCAGGCAGGTTGGCAAAATCATCAGCCGCAAATTGGCGCACATTATTTTGTAATTTTGAAGCCGCAAAAATATCTTGCGCCCGCGCCCAAATATCAGGCGCATGACGCGCCAAATTATCGGCCATATTTTTTGCCGTAAAATAAAACATGCCGCTATTCCAAAAATGCCGCCCATCGGCCAGATATTGCGTGGCCGCTCTAAAATTCGGCTTTTCTACAAATTGCACAATCGGCACGGGCGCATCGCCAGCATTATCGGCCTCAATATAGCCATAGCCCGTTTCAGGCGCACTCGGACGCACCCCAAACACCACCAGCGCGCCCTGCTCGGCGGGGGTCTGCGCGGCAATAATTGCTTTCTTAAAAGCCACCATATCAGAAATAATATGGTCAGCCGCCAGCACCAAACAATGCGCCTGTTCGCCATAATCGGCAAGGCAATGTAGCACCCCCAGCGCAATGGCGGGGGCGGTGTTGCGGGCGGTGGGCTCCAACAGAAAATCAGTTTTGGGCGCGGCTGGCATGGCCGCTAAAATATGTTGTGATGCAAATTGATGCGCGGCATTGGTGACAATAATCACTTGCTCACTAATACTAGCCGCCCGCTCCAGCGCATGCTCTAGCAATGGTTTTCCGCCCACAGACATAAAAGGTTTAGGAAAAGCCTGCCGCGACACAGGCCACAAACGTTGCCCCGCCCCGCCCGACATAATGATTGGAATAATTTTACTCATAAATTTATTTTATCCATTCACTTTTATAACCTCAATGACATAACCTAAATAACACACCCTTAATAAGAATGAGCCAGTTTTTAATGTTAATAACTTGGCCAAAAGTCAGCAAACTGATTTATGATGTGCCAATAAAAGTAAAGATGAAAGTAAAGATGAAATTAAAATCGCATTATATTTTTATGGGAGATTGGCCAGCGTTAAAACTTGCGCTAGTGCCAGTGGTCGGCATTATGCTGGCCATAAATTTTCTGTCGTCCGCACAGGCGCAAGAAACAGAAATTGAAGCAGATAATTTTACCATCAACAAACAAACGGGATTGAGCGAAGCGCGTGGCCAAGTGCGGCTATCAATCAATGATACGGTGCTACTTACTGATTTTTTGACCTTTGATAAAAACCGCAACCGCATCACCCTGCCCGAAACTTTTCAATGGCAACAAATTGGTGGCGAAATTTTGACGGCTGATAAGGCGGTGCTTAACCCACAAGATGACACGGCAAAATTGACTAATATACGGATAGAATTGGTGCCACAAGGCAGCCTGATGGCCGCCCAAGCCGAAAAAAAAGGCGAACAATTTTATCTTTATGACGCACAAGTAACCAGTTGCAAAAGCTGTGCCAGCTCTGATACTTCCCCTTTGTGGAAAATCCGCGCATCACAAACCCATTATGATCGTGCGGCACATTATATAAGCTATAAACATGCCCGTTTTGAAGTGGCTGGTGTGCCAATTTTTTATCTGCCCTATCTGGCACATGTTGGGCCAGAAATTAGCAAAGCCTCAGGTTTTTTAACCCCCGCTTATTACAATTCAAATGATTTTGGCTCGGCAGTTGAAACCCCCTATTTTTTCAATCTTGCGCCCAATTATGACCTCACCATCACCCCGCGTTTTAGTGCCAAGCAAAACCCCCTTATGCAAGCAGGTTGGCGACATTTAACGCATTTTGGCAGCTATGAGTTGCGCCTTTGGGGGCATGAGCCGCGTCATAATCTGGCCACCGCCGATGATGATTATGATTTTCGCGGCGGCATTATTGGCAATGGCGATTTTAAGTTTGGCCAATGGCGCGCCCAATTTCATCTTGAGGATAGCACCGATGATTTATTTTTGCGCCGCTATCAATTTATCACCGATAAGGTGATGGATAGCTGGTTGTCTTTTTCGCGCCAATATAAAAACAACAGCCTCACCCTATCGGCCTATCGCTATCGCGCCACTTTGGGCGACGAAAACGCCACCACTGTTGACAAAGTTGCCCCGCGCATTGTGCATCATTATCGCCTGCCCCAAACGCTTTGGAAAGGCCAGTTGGCATTAACAAATAATCTTGTGCATATTGTGCGCGATAAGGGGCTGGATATAACTGAACTCAACACAAAATTAGATTGGCAACGGCATATTGTAACACCGAATGGGCTGGATTGGAAATTGGGCAATAGCACCGAAATAACCGCCCAACGTTACCATGATACAAAAACCCAACCCATTCAAACAAATAAGAAACATGATGCTTTTATGGCAAATTCGGCTTTTGTGAAGGCGGGCTATCCACTTGGCCGCACCAGTGGCAATTTTTCTGAAAAGCTTGAGCCGCAAATCCAGCTGGTTTGGGCTACCGATAATGAACATTATCAACGCATTCCCTTGCGAAGCTCTGCAAAATTTAACCTATCCACCGCTTCATTGTTCAACCTCACCTCACCAGCCGATGAAATAAGCCGCATCAATTATGGTATGCGCTATCAGGCAACCCATAAGAATAGTTTTTTGGGCGAAGTTTTTGTCGGCCAATCTTATAATTTGACAAGCCGCGATTTTTTGCCCGCAAGCGGCTATGGCGATGATGCTTCGGCCATCATCACCGAAATTATTCTGGGCTATAAAAAATCCAAACTACGTCAAAATTTACGCATTGATGAAGCCAGTGGCGATATTTTGCGCCAACAAGCCAGCCTCTCGGCGGCTTTTGGTGGTATAAATTTATCACTTAATTACCGCTTTTTACAGCGCGGCCAGCTAAACGACAAACGCCATGAGGAATTTTTGGCAGGGTTAGATTTGGCTCTCAAAAACAATTGGGCAGCCAAAATAAATATCGTCCAAGACATTGAAAATGACCGCCGCACCAATGGTGAATTTATTTTAACTTATGAAGATGATTGTTTGCGTACCGAATTAAGCATATCGCAAAATCGGGCAATTTATAGCACAGTTGAACCAGAAACCACTTTAAGGCTGGGCTTCACCCTGCTTAGCTTTACTGGCAATTAACCCCCCATGCTGGCCATTGGCAACTGGCAACAAATTGACTAGGCTTAACAATCAAAGACCAAAGGGAGAAAACAACATGCGCATAGAAGTGAAAAGCGAAATTGCTGGTCAGGTTTGGAAACAAATGGCCAATGAAGGCGACACATTGGCCGCCGATGACACCATTATTATTTTGGAATCGATGAAAATGGAAATTCCTATTACTGCCCCCAAATCTGGCAAAATAGAAAAACTGCACGTGGGCGAGCAAGATATGGTGGCCGAAGGCCAGCTTATTGCAACATTAAGAACGGATTAAAAATGAGCTGGAAAAAACAAATTGACGAGATTAAGCAACGCCGCAAACACGCCAAACAACAAGGCGGCAAAGAAGCGGTAAAAGCCCACCACGCCAAAGGTCGTTTGACTATCCGAGAACGCGTTGACGCGCTATTAGACGAAGGCAGTTTTGATGAAATTGGCGAAGGCGCGGGCGTGCCAGAATATGACGAAAAAGGCCAACTCAAAGATTTTCAGCCCGCTAATTTTGTGTTGGGCTTTGGCCGCATAAATGACCGCCCAATTATTATTGGTGGCGAAGATTTTACCGTCAAAGGCGGTTCGCCCAATCCTGCTGGTTTGCGCAAAAGCGTTTATACAGAAGAGCTGGCCATGCAATATAAAGTGCCACTTATCCGCCTGCATGAAGGCGGCGGCGGCTCAGTTGGCGGCACCAATCAAGAAAAACGACGACGGCCATTGGGCGAGCCAGTTTTTTCGGTGTCGCGCTTTTTGCCTTTGGCACAGCTTTTGGGCGTTGTGCCAGTGGCCACTGCCGCCATGGGGCCAGTGGCGGGGTTGCCCGCATCGCGGCTGGTGGCTTCGCATTTTTCGGTGATGACAGAAAATGCCGCAGTGCTGATTGCTGGGCCGCAAGTGGTGAAACGCGCTTTAGGGCATGATTTAACCAAAGAGGAATTAGGCGGGGCGCAGGTGCATCTGGCCTCTGGCGCGATTGATAATCTGGCCGAAAATGAACAAGACGCGCTGGCGCAAATCACGCGTTTTCTGTCTTATCTGCCCGATAATGCGTGGAATTTTCCGCCACATATTGCCAGCACCGATAAAATTGACCGTTGCGAGGACGCGCTGGCCTCTATTGTGCCGACCAATCGGCGACAGCCATTTCAGATGCGTAAAATTATTGAAATGGTGGTGGATAAGCAAGATGACGGCACAAGCTTTTTTGAGATGAGCCGCAAATATGGACCTAGCCTTATCACGGGGCTGGCGCGGCTTAATGGCCATAATGTTGCCATTATCGCCAATGATTGCATGTATTATGCGGGCGCAATGACTGCGGAGGCCGCCCAAAAATTGCGCCGCTTCAGCGATTTTTGTAACAGTTTTCACCTGCCAATTATCAGTTTTATTGATGAGCCGGGTTTTATGATTGGGCCCGATAGCGAGGCCAGCGGTACAATTCGGCATGGCACTGCCGCCATTACAGCCATTTTGCAAAGCCGTGTGCCATGGGCTTGTGTGCAAGTGTTAAAAGCTTTTGGCGTAGCCGCACAAGCGCATTTTGGCCCACAAGCCTATGTGTTGAGTTGGCCAAGTGCGGCCAGTGGCGCACTGCCCGTTGAGGGCGGCGTGGCCATTGCCTTTGCGCGTGAAATTGCCGCCGCCGATGACCCCGCCGCCAAACAAAAAGAGCTGGAAGATATGTTAGCCGCAGGGCAATCGCCTTTTCCGCGTGCTGAGGGGCTAAGCGTCCACGAGCTTATTGACCCCCGCGAAACCCGCCCGAAACTTATTGCATGGCTGGCGCATGCCGAACGTGCCTATCGCACCACGCCGCCCACGCCCTTTATGGCCACCATGCGCCCCTGACATAGAAGCCCTAACGAAAGACAATGACATAGAGTCTATTTACTTCCCGCTATTTTGCTCTAGCATAGCATCAAAAGGAGAAATCAACATGAGTGGAAATAAACAAATTTATTCAACCATCAGCAAAAATGGCCAGCTAACACTGGAAATTATTGATGGCGATATACCAACCCCAGATGAAAATGAAGTTGTTGTGCGTATGGAAGCCGCCCCGATTAACCCATCGGATATGTTTCCAATGTTCGGCACGGCTGATATGGGACAAGCCAAAACAGATAATGATAAGCTAACCGCGCCCGTATCGGAGGCGATGCTGGCGCCCATAGGAACGCGGCTTGACCAGCGATTGCCCGTCGGCAATGAGGGCAGCGGCATGGTGGTGGCCACAGGCAACAGCGATATGGCCAAAGCACTGGATGGCAAAATAGTGGGCGTAATGGCCAATGGCGCGGCCTATGCACAATTTGTTAAAGTTCCAGCAACAAATTGCCTACCGCATAAAGACAGCACAACGGCTTTGCAGGCGGCCTCGTCTTTTGTGAATCCGATGACAGCTTTATGTTTTTTAGAAACCATGCGGATGGAAGATCACAAAGCCTTTATTCACACCGCCGCTGCCTCCAATTTGGGGCAAATGCTGGTAAAGCTTTGTAAAAATGAAAATGTGCCATTGGTTAATATCGTGCGCAGTGATGAACAAAGTGCCATATTGCAAGCCCTTGATGGCACGCATATTGTTGACAGCACTGCGTCTGATTTTTTTGACAAATTGGTTAATGCGATTGATGCCACAGGTGCCACTTTGGGCTTTGATGCCATTGGTGGCGGCAAAATGGCCAACATAATTTTATCAGCTATGGAACGTTCACTGAGCAAAAATGCCAGTGGGCTAAACACCTATGGTTCTACCGAAATGAAACAAGTCTATATTTATGGCGGGTTGGACATTGCACCCACCACGCTTAATCGTGGCTATGGTATGAGCTGGTCGGTGGGTGGCTGGCTGATGCCCTATTGGCTGGTGCGTATTGGCATGGAACGCATGATAGAATTGCGCGAAAAAGTGGCGAATGAAATAACCACCACTTTTGCCAGTGCCTATACGGCAGAATTGTCGCTAGACGAAGCCCTTGACACAAAAATGGTGGCGCGTTATTTGCCGAAAAAAACGGGTGAAAAATATATTATCAACCCAAATAAAGGCAATTAATAACCGCCCATATAATGCACTGCCATATCTAGGGCCGCTAATTGAGTTAGATGATGAGGTTGTAGATAATGGCATTACGAAAATTTAAT
>JBPCVS010000141.1:0-3910 GCA_051010295.1 Parvibaculales bacterium
CCCACTTCTGGCACTCGCGATGCTTTTCAAGAGCTGGCGATGTCGGAAGGGGCTAATCAATTTGCGCATATAAAAGCCCTTAAAAAATCGGATAAGAATTTGTGGAAAAAATTAACGCGCACCGTGCGCGAAGATGGCGCATGGATTGATGCTGGCGAAAATGATAATTTGATGGTGTCCAAACTGGTTGCCAATCCGCAAGCGGTTGGTGTTTTTGGGTATAGTTTTCTTGACCAAAATGCCGATAAAATCAGAGCAATGCCGGTGGAAAATGTGTCGCCTCGTTTTGAAAATATCGCGGCGGGCAATTATAAAATTTCGCGCTCGCTGTATTTTTATATTAAACACGCCCATATTGGCGCGGTGCCGGGCATTAAACAATTTGTTGCCGCCTTTACCAGCGAAGCGGCATTTGGCGATGATGGCTATTTGATTGATAAGGGGCTGATTCCACTGCCCATAAAAACCCGCCAAAAATATCGTGATGATGGGTATAATCTTAAAAAACTGACACTGGCGCGGTAAGGCAAAGGAGGGAGCAAGGACATGAATATCAATTTTCTCATTCTGTGTCTTTTTGGCTTGGTGCTTTATTCGTTCTTTTTTGGCCGCAATCGGGCGCGAAAATTATCGGCGCATAGCGACCTCAAACAACATTCCCGCGATATTTATCACGGCATGTATATGTTTATTTGCGTTGGCCTGCCGCCGCTTATTTTGATTTTGCTGTGGGGTGGTTTTGCACCTTTTATCATCAATCAAATGCTGCATAACGCGCTTGGCACGGCCTTGCCTGAGGCCAGCGCGGCGCAATTAAACATTTTTCTGGCGCAAACAAAATCGCTACATGCGGGTATCTTAAACCCAGATTTTGTTGATGATGCTGTCATACAAGCGGCAATTTATTACCAGCAGCTTTTGGATTATTCCAATTTGTTACGCGCTATTTTGGCGGTTTTGCTGGCGGGGGTTGGCTTCTTTTTGGGACAAAAATTTATTGCCCCGCGTTTTGTGGCGCGCCAAAAAGTTGAGCGCGTGGCCGATTGGGTGATGGTCGGTGCGGCCGCTGTCGCCGTTCTCACCACCATAGGCATTATTCTCTCGCTGATTTTTGAAACAATGCGGTTTTTTGAAAATGTCTCACTGCGCGAATTTTTATTTGGCATTCAATGGTCGCCACAAATTGCCATTCATGGCGACCAAGCGGGCGGCTCTGGCTCTTTTGGCGCGGTGCCGATTTTTGCTGGCACGTTGATGATTACTTTTATTGCGATGTTGGTGGCTGTGCCGATTGGCCTTATGTCGGCAGTTTATCTGTCGGAATATGCGCGCCCACGCCTGCGCGCTTTTGCCAAACCCGCTATTGAGGTGCTGGCTGGTGTGCCAACGGTGGTCTATGGGTTTTTTGCCGCGCTTGTGGTTGCGCCCATGTTGCGCGATGGCGGCACGCAAATTGGCATTAGCTTGTCATCGGAATCAGCATTGGCGGCGGGCTTGGTGATGGGCATTATGATTATCCCCTTTGTGTCGTCATTATCTGATGATGTTATCAATGCGGTGCCGCAAAGCTTGCGCGATGGGGCTTCTGCGTTGGGCTCAACGCAATCTGAAACTATTAAAAAAGTTGTGTTGCCAGCCGCTTTACCGGGTATTGTAAGCGCGGTTTTATTGGCGGTCTCTCGCGCCATTGGTGAAACAATGATTGTGGTGATGGCGGCTGGCGTGGCGGCCAATTTAACGGCTAACCCATTTGAGTCTGTAACCACTGTGACGGTGCAAATTGTGATGCTTTTAGTTGGCGACCAAGAATTTGATAGTGCCAAAACATTGGCGGCTTTCGCGCTGGGGCTGGTGTTGTTTTGCATCACATTGGGGTTGAATATCTTGGCACTGCATATTGTCAATAAATATCGGGAGGCCTATGAATGAGTGACAGCAATATAACACCGCGCACGAATTTGGCCGCCAATAGGCAAAAATTTCTGCGCAAGCGGTATCGTGCCGAAAAGCGTTTTCGGCTTTATGGCATCAGCGCGATTGCGGCTACAACCCTGTTTGTGGTGGCTTTGCTGGTGTCGGTTAGCTATTCCGCCATACCTGCTTTCACCCATCATTCGGCAGTTTTTGAGGTGGATTTATTGGCAGAAAAAATCACCCCCGATGGTGGGCATGGTAGCGATTATGCCGCGCTGGTGCGGCACGCGCTTTATGCCGCTTTTCCAGACATTACAACACGGCGCGACAAACGCGCTTTGAGAAATTTTGTATCGTCAGGCGCGGGTGATAATGTGCGCAGCTTTGTGTTGGCCAATCCCGATAAAATTGGCCAGCGCGTGGCCATCGCTTTGCCGCTTTCCGATGATATTGATTTGGTGATGAAAGGGCTGATTGACCGCACCCTGCCAGAAGCTGACCGCGTGGTGAGCAACCGCGATTTAATGTGGCTTGATAGGCTGGTGAATGAGGGGCGCGTCAGCCAGCATTTTGCTTGGAATTTATTCACACAAGGCGACAGCCGCGAGCCAGAAATGGCCGGCATTAAAGGCGCGCTTGTCGGCTCTTTATTGACGATTTTTGTAACCTTTTTATTCAGTTTTCCTTTGGGCGTGCTGGCCGCGATTTATTTGCAAGAATTCGCGCCCAAAAATCGCGCCACGGCCATTATTGAAGTCAATATCAATAATCTGGCGGCCGTGCCATCTATTGTTTTTGGTTTGCTGGGCTTGGCGGTGTTTATCAATTTTTTCCAATTTCCGCGTTCCGCCCCGTTGGTTGGCGGCATGGTGCTGGCTTTGATGACGATGCCAACCATTATTATCGCCACCCGCGCCGCGCTGGGTTCGGTGCCGCCCTCCATTCGGCAAGCCGCATTGGGGGTTGGCGCATCGCGCTTGCAGGTGGTGTTGCACCATGTGTTGCCTTTGGCCTTGCCGGGCATTTTAACGGGCACTATTATTGGCCTCGCTCAAGCGGCTGGCGAAACCGCGCCTTTGTTGATGATTGGCATGATGGCTTTTATTGTTGATGTGCCAACCGATATTACTGCCAAAGCAACCGTGTTGCCGGCGCAAATTTATATGTGGGCGAATAATCCCGAGCGCGCTTTTGTGGCGCGCACCAGTGCGGCGATTGTGGTGCTTTTGGTGTTTTTATTATTCATCAATGCAATGGCCGTTTATTTGCGCAAAAATTTTGAGAAAAGATGGTAGATGATGGAAAATGCAGTCAAAATAAAATCTAAAAATATCAATGTTTTTTATGGTGATAATCAGGCGTTGCACGATATTGACCTTGATATTTTTGCCAATGAAGTGACCGCGCTGATTGGGCCATCGGGCTGTGGAAAATCAACCTTTTTGCGCTGTATCAACCGCATGAATGATGTCATTGAAGGCTGTGTGGTGGCGGGCGAAATGAACATTGATGGACAAGATATTTATGATGCCGACCTTGATGTGGTAGAATTGCGCGCCCGCGTGGGTATGGTGTTTCAAAAACCCAATCCGTTTCCTAAATCAATTTATGATAATGTGGCCTATGGGCCGCGCATACATGGGCTGGCCGAAAACAAGCAAGAGCTGAATGATATGGTAGAAACCAGCCTCAAACGCGCTGGCTTGTGGAATGAGGTGCGCGATAGGCTAACGACAAGCGGCACGGGTTTATCAGGCGGCCAACAACAACGTTTGTGCATTGCCCGCGCCATTGCGGTTAACCCCGATATTGTGTTGATGGATGAGCCATGTTCCGCACTTGACCCGATTGCCACTGCCGTGATTGAGGATTTAATTGAAGAATTGCAAAAAGATTATACCATTGTCATTGTTACCCATTCCATGCAACAAGCGGCTCGGGTTTCGCAAAAGACGGCTTATTTTCATCTTGGCACATTGATTGAGCATGGCAACAC
>JBPCVS010000142.1:0-7052 GCA_051010295.1 Parvibaculales bacterium
GGCCATTTCTGGCATTTCTGGGACTTCTGGCATTTGCAATTCTGGTGTTTGTAATTCTGGGGGCGGCGTGTCAATTTGCACATGCGATACATGGCGCACAACATCACTGCGTAATTCCACCAATAAATCGGAAAATAATGTAAAAGCCTCTAGCTTAAATTCGGCCAATGGGTCGCGTTGGCCAAAGCCACGCAAGCCAACAATCTGGCGCAAATGTTCCAACAACACCAAATGCTCGCGCCAATGATGGTCAAGTGCTTGTAACAAAATTGACTTTTCCACTTGGCGCATCACATCGGGGGTAAATTCAACCGCCCGATTGGCCGCCACACGGCTGGTGGCATCATATAGGCGGGTGCTGATTTCCTCATCGGCAATGCCGTCTTCTGCTGCCCAATCAGCAATCGGTAATTCAAGATTAAAAATATCTTTTATATTTTCAGTCAGCCCTTCTATATCCCATTGTTCGGCATAGGCGCGTGGTGGAATATGCGTAGCCACCCAATCATCAAGAATCTGGTGGCGCATATCGGCGATGGTTTGGTCAACCGTGTCGGCCTTCATAAATTCAATGCGCTGGTCAAACACCACTTTGCGCTGGTCATTCATTACATCATCATATTTGAGGATGTTTTTGCGAATATCAAAATTATGCGCCTCCACTTTTTTTTGCGCCCGTTCTAAAGCTTTGTTAATCCATGGATGGATAATCGCTTCGCCATCTTTAAGCCCCAGCCGTTGCAACATTGTGTCCATGCGGTCCGTGCCGAAAATCCGCATTAAGTCGTCGTCCAAGCTGAGGAAAAAGCGCGATTGGCCGGGGTCGCCTTGTCGCCCCGATCGGCCACGAAGCTGATTGTCAATGCGGCGGCTTTCATGGCGTTCTGTGCCAATCACGCATAGCCCGCCTGCTTCAATGGCTTCGGCTTTTAGCTTTTCCACTTCGGCTGTAATGCGCGCAATTTGCTCATCATCATTTTGCTCTTCCAGCCGCATATCCAAATTGCCCCCAAGCTGAATATCTGTGCCACGCCCGGCCATATTGGTAGCAATCGTTACTGCACCCGGCACCCCTGCTTGGGCGATAATATGTGCCTCGCGTTCATGGTAACGCGCATTGAGAACTTCATGTGGAATTTTGCGTTTTTTCAGCTCTTGCGCCAGCAATTCCGATTTTTCAATACTGGTTGTTCCCACCAGAACGGGCTGTTTTTTGGTGCGACACTCGGCCACCATATCAATAATGGCGATATATTTTTCATTTTCTGTGCGATATACCGCATCATCATCATCAATGCGCGCAATGGCCGTGTTGGTTGGAATTTCCATTACATCCAGCCCATAAATATCCATAAATTCGTCCGCTTCGGTGAGTGCCGTGCCAGTCATGCCTGATAAGCGGTTATAAAGGCGAAAATAATTTTGAAAAGTAATAGAGGCCAATGTGCGGTTTTCTGGCTGAATCGGGGCGTTTTCTTTGGCTTCAAGGGCTTGGTGCAAGCCATCGGAATAACGCCGCCCATCCATCATACGGCCAGTAAATTCATCAATAATCACCACTTGCGCCGCCTCCGCCAGCCCGCGCACAATATAATCCTTGTCTTTTACAAATAATTTATGCGCCCGCAACGCATTGGTCACATGATGCACCAACATCGCATTGTGAATATCATAAATAGAGCTATCGGCTTCCAGCAATCCATCCGCCATCAGCAATTTTTCCATTTTCTCATTGCCAGCATCGGTTAAATTAACCGCACGGGTTTTTTCATCTAGCTCAAAATCATCATCATCAAGTTTGGGTATCAATTTATCTACAGCAATATATAAATCCGATTGGTCTTCGGTTGGGCCAGAAATAATCAGCGGCGTGCGCGCCTCATCAATCAAAATACTATCAACCTCATCAACAATGGCAAAACCATGCCCACGTTGGGCAATCTCATCAAGGCTATATTTCATATTGTCGCGCAAATAATCAAAACCCAACTCATTATTGGTGGCATAGGTAATATCAGCCGCATAAGCGGCCACGCGTGCCGTATCATCCATATCATGGGTGATACAGGCAACACTTAGCCCCAACGCCTCATGGATAACGCGCATCCAGTTGGCATCGCGTTGTGCCAGATAATCATTCACCGTCACCACATGCACAGGTTGGCCAGATAAAGCGTTTAGATAACATGGCAAAGTGGCCACCAATGTTTTGCCCTCGCCAGTTTTCATTTCTGATATTTTGCCATCATGTAACACCATGCCGCCTACAAGCTGCACATCATAATGACGTTGCCCTAAAGTGCGCCGCGCCGCCTCGCGCACGGCGGCAAAAGCCTCTTCCAGCACATCATCAAGGCTCGCGCCATCGGCCAATCTTTGTTTGAATGTTTCGGTTTTGTTTTTCAAAGCGGTATCGTCAAGCGCACGAAACGCCTCTTCGTGCGCATTGATATGTTTGACGCGGGCAAAATAGGGTTTTAATTTACGTTCATTAACCGACCCAAAAACCTTTTGTGCGACTGACAAAAATCCAGACATTATAATCTCCTGCGGCTATCTTATACAGATAGTCAAAACCTTGTATTGCTGATGTAAGGTGCAAGGCGTGTTGTGTCAAATATGGTGTGCTTAAAAATTGCCTTGAAAAGGCCTTGTTTATCGGTCATTTTCGCGTCCGATATAAACAAACAGCACGCATTATTGGTTACTTATTGGTTACAAAATGACGGGCTGAAAAACCAGAAAGTGTTTAGCGATGCGGCAATTTGGCATTTTTAGAATTTTTGTGGGATTTATTTTAGTTTCTCTATCCGCTTTGCCACTGGCGGCGCAAAGCACAGATTTACCGCGTGGCACGGTTGTTGTCGCCACCGTCAATGATATTCCCATCACCTATGATGATATTGCGTTGGCCGAAGATGAGCTTATCGGGCTGGTTGGCCAGTTGCCCCCGCAACGGCGTTTTGAAACATTGGTTGGCTATATGGTGGACAGAATTTTGGCATCAGAGGCGGCACGCAAGGCTGGTTTGCAAGATGATGCCGATGTTGTGTTGCGCAAAAACTTTATGACGCGCAAAGCGTTGCAAGATGTTTATATTGGCCAAAAATTACACGCGCAGGTAACCGAAAAAGAAGTTGAAGCCTATTATAAAAAAGAGATTAAAGATGCGCCCCAACAAGAAGAAGTGCGGGTGCGCCACATTTTGCTTGATACGCCTGAAGCGGCCGATGCAGTGCTGGTGGCACTCAATAATGGCGAAGATTTTATCACGCTTACCAAAGCGCGTTCAAAAGGCCCATCTGCGCCTTCTGGTGGCGATTTGGGTTATTTCGGGCGTGAGGCGATGGTCAAGCCTTTTGCTGATGCGGCTTTTGCGTTACAAAAAGGCGCGGTGTCAGAGCCTGTCAAAACCCAATTTGGTTGGCATATTATTAAAATGGAAGACCGCCGCACCAAAACTATGCCGCCACTTGATGAGGTGCGCGACCAGATTTATCAAATTTTGGTGGGTGCCGCCCGCCGCGATATTTACCAAACAATGCGCGAGCAAGCGACAATCAATTTTGTCGCTGGCGCACCAATCAGCGAATAGAGCAGATGTGATGGCAAAAAAAATTCCCGTGTCGCCTTTTGCGCCGCGCAAAGTGCCAGCTTTGCCGCCTGTGGCTGGTGTGCATTTGGCCACCATCGCAAGCCAAAGCCGCTATTCTGGGCGCGATGATGTGTTGCTGATAGGGCTAGAAAATGGCGCACGCGTGGCGGGGGTGTTCACGCGCTCAAAAACCGCATCTGCACCGATTGATTTGTGCCGCGCCCATTTGCGCGCCAGCAAAGGGCGCATTGGTGCATTGGTTGTTAATGCTGGCAATGCCAATGCTTTCACAGGCGCAGCAGGCGCAAAGGCGGCGGCGGCTATTGCCCAAGCCAGCGCGGATAAATGTGGGTGTGCTGGTGCGCAGGTTTTTGTTGCCTCAACGGGCGTTATTGGTGAGCTGTTAGACGCAAAACCGATTATTGCTGGTATTAAGCAAGCCAATCTTGTGCCGCCTAAAGCCGCCCACTGGCAAGCGGCTATGCAGGCGATTATGACGACTGATACTTTTCCTAAAGCGGCCAGTGTGCGGGCAAAATTTGGTGACCAGACAGTAACACTCAACGCCATTGCCAAAGGCTCTGGCATGATTGCGCCCGATATGGCCACTATGCTGGCTTTTATTTTTACCGATGCGGCCATTCCCGCCCGCTTATTGCAAAAATTATTGCAAGAAGCAGTGGCGGCCAGCCTCAACTGCATTACGGTGGATAGCGACACTTCTACCTCTGATACATGTTTATTGGTGGCAACAGGCAAAAAACGGCTTACGGGCGGCGGGCTTACCAGTATCAATGATAAAAGGCTCAAAAATTTTCGCCACGCGCTCGCGCAATTATGCCAAAAAATTGCGGTGCAAATTGTGGGCGATGGCGAAGGCATTAGCAAATTGATGACGATTGATGTAGCGGGTGCAGAAAATGACCAAGCCGCACGGCGCATTGGGTTGGCGGTGGGCAATTCACCATTGGTGAAAACCGCCATTGCTGGCGAGGACGCAAATTGGGGACGCATTATTATGGCGGTCGGCAAGTCGGGCGAGCGGGTTGACCGCGATCGGCTGTCGCTTGATATTGGTGGGCATCGTGTGGCACGGCGCGGGCGCGTGGTGGCAAATTATCAAGAGCGTCGGGTGGCAACGCATCTTAAAAAATCGCATATTCATATTGCGATTGGTGTGGGCGCGCACATCAATAAAAACAAGATTGGCAAGGGAAAAGCGCGGGTCTGGGCGAGTGACCTGACGCATGGCTATATTGATATTAATGGCGACTATCGCAGTTAAAATTATTTCGGGCGGGTGCCCATAAGATAGAAAATCTCAAAATTCACGGATACACGGTCGGCCAATGGGCTTTGTTTTTTAAGGTGCGCAATGGCCTGTGCCAAGACATCGCGGCGCAACATGTGGCGGTGTTGTGCCATCAGGCAGTTGCTTTCGCCCATGCCGCGCAAATCATATAAAAGCCGCATCACTTCAGCATAATTGATGGTGACAATGTCGCTATCAATAATGGGCGCGTCCAGTTGCGCCCGTTGCATCACACTGCCAAATTGTTTTATATCGGCAAAAGGGTGCACACGCATAACAGCACTGCCAGTCAGCTCACTTTCTGCCGTCAAAAAAGCGGTGCGTAAATTTTCTAAAGTTTGGCCGCCCGCCATTGCGCCAATAAACACCCCATTGGGTTTGAGGGCTTGGCGAATTTGTATCAATGTGCCGACTGCATCATTGATATGGTGCAACCCCCAAAAAGAGATAATCAAATCACAACTTGACGGCGCGAGTGCCAGATATTGCGCGTCCATCACCATTGCGGGCGTATCTTTTGGCAACATAGCGGGCGTTAAATCTGTTTCAATAATATGCTCAACCAACCCTTCTATTGCGCGCAAGCGATTGGCCAGCAATCCCCCAAAACTGCCAAGCACAAGCGCGGTTTTGAACGAGCGGCTTTGGCCAACCAAGCGGTCGCATAATTCATCGGCAATGCGTTGGTGCAAAAAATTATAATTGGCAAAATTGGCGGCGGCGCGCTTGCGCCGATATGCCAGCACGTTGCGGTCAAAAATTTGCGGGATATTTTGCGCGACAAGTTTTGACATTACAGTCATCATGCCCAATATAAGAGGCAGGTGCAATGCCAAACACAACAACAAGTGAATTATGCTGCAAATAAAATTACAGATAAGGCTGCTTTATTTTTCGTTACTGGATACGCTCGTGCCGCCAGCTTGTCCTTTATGTCGCGCATTATTGCGGCATGATGATGGGTTATGTGCGCAATGTTGGGCGAGTTTGGATTTTATTTCCGCGCCATTTTGCCGCATATCGGGTGTGCCTGTGCCTTATGATTTGGGCGAAGACACAATAAGCACAATGGCGCGGATTGCACCGCCACCCTATGCGCGGGCGCGGGCTGCGCTGATTTATAAAGATAATGCGGCCAAACTTATCAGGCTTTTCAAATTTTCTGACCGCCCCGAAATTGCGCGTCTGCTGGCGCGGCTTATCTATATGGCTGGTGGCGAGGTGTTGGCCGGTGAGGCGGTGTTGATACCTGTGCCATTGCATCGCTGGCGATTACTAGGCAGGCGGTTTAATCAAGCGGCAGAGATTGGCCGCATATTGGAAAAACTTTGCGGCCATTCCTTATGGCTCAACGCGCTTATTCGCACCCGTGCAACCCGCCAACAAATCGGCCTAACCCGCGCCGGCCGAAGGCGCAATTTGCGCGGGGCTTTTGCGGTTGCGCCAAATTATAAAAATAGGCTGGTCGGCAAAAGGGTGATTTTGCTAGATGATGTGCTTACCACTGGCGCAACTGTTGAGGCCTGTGCCAAAGTGTTGTTGCGTGCTGGGGTGCAACAAGTTGATGTGTTGACGGTGGCGCGGGTGGTGATGCCTGAGCGTTTTGCGCTATCATAGATGGGGCTTAAAATAGGAGTGATAAATGCGCGTAGCTTGTTTGCAATTAACAACGAAATGTGACCCGCAAGCCAATTTGGTGGATATAAGGGCGCGTGTCGGCCAAGCCGTGTCGGCGGGGGCGCAGCTGGTGGCTTTGCCAGAAACCTGCAATTTTATGGAAAAGAGGCGCGACGCTATGCAAGCGCGTGTTACCAGCCAGACAAAAGACATTGTGGCGATTGGGTTGGCTGAATTGGCACAACACCACAAAATCTGGTTGCTGGCGGGCTCTTTAGTATTGGCGGGTGAGGGCGGCAAAGCCGTCAATCGGTCATTGGTTTTCGCGCCCGATGGTGGGCTGGCGGCCAGCTATGACAAAATTCATATGTTTGATGTGACGTTGGAGAATGGCGAAACCCATGCGGAATCGGCCTCTTATCAGGCGGGCGCGCAACTGGCTATTGCCGATTTGCAAGTGGCCAAGCTGGGATTGAGCGTGTGTTATGATGTGCGCTTTCCCGCATTATATCGGCAATTAGCACTGGC
>JBPCVS010000143.1:0-5080 GCA_051010295.1 Parvibaculales bacterium
TACTGGCGTGGCCAACACCAGCCACAAGGTGAACATTAACATAAAGCTGGCAAATAGCCCCATAGTGGGCAATGGGCCAATCAATTCGGCTGTTTGGCCAACAAAAAACGCACCCAATGGGGCGGCACCCAAAAAGCCGAGATTGTAAAAGGCCATCACGCGGGCGCGTGATTGCTCAGGGGCTTCAATTTGCACAATGGTGCGCGAGGTTACCATATTAACCCCCGCCGCCAGCCCCCAACAGCTGGCCAGCGCACAAAAAAAAGTAAAATTGGGCGCATAGGTCATCGCCAAAAGGGATATAGAGCCAACCACCAAAGCCCCGGTCATGGCGAGGCCACGCCGATGGATTGGGCGGCGCACCAGCAACACCAAAGTTGAGGTAATGGTGCCACCCCAAAAGCAAAAATTGAGAATACTGATTTCTAGCTGGCCGCCGTTAAATATCTCACGCACAATCAATGGCAGTGATACCATGAAAATACCGATAAAAAGCACACCAACAGCAACAGTGGCCAGCATAACGGGGTATAGTTTTTGTGAGCGGCTGATGGCATAATAGCCTGTGCGCCAGCCCCTATCGTGCATAGGGTCGGGGGTGAGGTCATCTGTGCCGTCGGGCGCGGTGGCGGCCTCTTGCTTATGCACAAAAGGCGGAATACTGGGGAGTAATAGAGCGCATAATAGGCCAACCAAAATGACTGCGACTTGCATGGTCGGCAACGCCCATGGGCCCGCCACAGGCGCGGCCAAACCCGCCAGCGAAAAGCCAATAAGCTGGGCGGTGAATTGCGTGAAAAGCGACATCATAACCGTGTTCTGCACATTATTGCCAGATACACGCGTCAACATAGCGTCACGCGTGGGCGCGGCAAAAGCCGATAAAATGCCCACGCAGACTGCATAAATAATAATATGCCAATAGGCCATCGCGCCCGACCACACCACCCAAGCCAGCACCGAAGTTGGAATAGTCGCCAGCAGATGCACAAGCACCGTTAGGGTGCGGCCATTGGTTCTGTCGGCAATGCCGCCCGCATAAATCAACAAAAATAATTGCGGCAGCGACATCGCAATTTGCGCGAAAGCCAAATCGCCCGCACTGCCGCCCATCACAATCACCACGAGGGTTGGTATCATCACAAATTGCAACCCCATATTGGCAAACCACGCACCCACTCCACCCAAATAGGGCACCAGCGAAGACATACCAAAATGCGTTTTTTGTAGGGTCTGGTTCATAATTTTCTCATGCTAAAATTGATAAATCAGGGGCGGTGAGGCCAATAAATGCGTTAGTTTTTGCTCTGAGGGGTTTGGGGGGATACAGTTGGCCAAAACTCTATAGCAAATTGATTGATCAATTTTTTTAATGTATCAGTCGGCACATAAAGATTAGAGCGGCCAATACGTTGATTGGACTCAATGTAGCCCATATTTTCAAAACGGGTCAGCGAGTTACGCACTGTGGCATAGGCGCGCCCTGTAATCTCAACAATATTTTTTGTCACTGTGGCGCGGCCAGAGGCCTCATTGCTGAGAATGACAAAAAGCATAATCCAGTCTTCATGATGCGGGGTTGATGTTTCAAATAATTGATTGCCGAAGCGATAGCTTTTGAGCAAGATATTGATAAAGTCATAGGCTTCACTGGTGAGCCCATCAATCGGGTTATCAATTTGGTTGGGTAGGGTAAAGCTGTTAAAATCTGCATCATGCGCCCCCGATTTTCTGTTTTCACGTTGGGTCATCAAATTCTCTTTCCTCCTCAAATGTTCCACTTTCATGCGGCTACAGACTATCGCAAAACAAGTTTTTTGTTAAGCAAAGTAAAAAATTTTCTTTTATCGTCCTTTTTTTATTACAAGATAATGTTTCATCACAAGCATTATGTTTTTAACCTATTGAAATAACAGAAATAAAAATAAAAAATCCTCTTTTGCCAAAGCCAACGCACAATAAATAAAAAAAGAGGTCTCTTATGCCCGTCCAGATTATATCACGCCAACGCCACAATCGCATTTTTGATTTAGTGACTGCACAAAAATCGCATGATTTGTTGAACATTGCCAGCATGAGGTTGGTATTGGCGACAATGTGCCGCGTTTTTGGGCTGAAAGAAAAATATCTGCTTGGGGCAAGTCGTGGTTCGGCGCATTTGGTGGATGCGCGGCATGTAACGCAATATATGGCGCATATTGTTTGGGGGCTAAGTTTTACGTGCATTGCCCATTTAAGTTGCCGCGACCGCACCAGCGTTGCCCATGCTTGCGGCTGTGTGGAAGATAAGCGCGATGATAAGGATTTTGACAAGGCTTTGTTTTTTTTGGAACTGGCACTTATGGCGATGGCGCGGGAAATCAGGGATAATTCAAATTGACTCCACACGCTGACCAGATTTTGCGCCAGCAGTCGCGCCGCTTGATGCGGGCGGGCAGTTTTTTGCAAAAAATTGACGATGACTATGGGTTATTTGTGGCGCGTAATAAGGCCCAAAAGCCAGTGGCACGGCTGGATGGTGAATTGGTGAAAATTTGGTTACGCGCTGATTTATTTATAGAAGATGGGCGCAAATTGGCTTTATCTAAAACTGGCCAAGCCTATTTGCGCCGTGCGCTGGCGGCCAATGATGAAGACCGCTATATGGCGCAACATCAGTTGCGCCACGAAGTGGTGCTTGAAGATAATGCGCCAGCACAAACCAACGCGCCAGCAAGTGATAGGGTGGTGCAGAAAAATTGCAGTCGCACGGCATTGGATTGGTTGAAACATCGTGGGCGGCGCAGTGGGTTGAGCGCGATTGAATTTGAGGCGGGGTTTCGTTTTCAAAGTAATTATGAAAAAAGCCATTTTGCCACGCGCACCGGCATGGATTGGTCGCGCATGGTTTATGTTGATGGCGCGGGCGGCAAAATTGAAGCTGATGATGTGTCGGGGCATAGTGTTGATGCGCGCAAAAACTTTGCGGCGGCTTTGGCTTATTTGGGGCCAGGGCTGGCCGATATTGCGGTTTCGGCTTGTTGTGAATTGCAAGGGTTAGAAGCGTGTGAAGCGCGTTATGGATTGCCCAAACGCTCTGGCAAAGCCTTGCTTAAGTTGGCATTGATGCGGCTATCTGTGTATTATCGGCTTCAATCTTCCAGCGCGGCGGCGGCATCGTTTCGGATGCGCTGAACCATTGCATAAAACCCATTGGAACGTTGCGGTGTTAAATGTTCGCCCAGCCCAAGCTTTTCAAAAGCGGCTTTGGCATCATAGGCCAAAATATCTTTGGCGGTTTTGCCTGAATAAAATTGTAGCAAAATGGCCACCAGCCCGCGCACAATATGGGCATCGCTATCGCCCCGAAACAGCATATTATCTTTGGTGTTTTGCGTTACCAGCCACACTTGGCTGACGCAGCCTTCCACCTTGTTGGTGTCATTATGTTCATCTGCACTTAAAGGCGCGAGCGTGTTGCCAAGCTCAATAATATAGCGGTAGCGGTCTTCCCAATTATCAAATAGGGAAAAATCATCTAATAATGTTTCTAGTGCGTCCATGATATATCTATATAGGGGGGTGCGGCATGGCTGGCAAATGTGGTAAATCATCTTATGCTTAGATTGAAAGCGGGGATATATGTAAATGCGCTGGTGCGGCGCATTTTTGCGGTGGGTAGCGCGGCTTTTGTGGCGCGGCATGGCGATGATGATGCGGGCGGTATATTTATTCGGGTGAACAGGCTTGATGGACATTCTGGCTTGTTGACGCAATTTAGCGGAATGGAGGGCGAGGCGGGCTGGCGCGTGTTGGCCACACCGCAAACGCCCGATAGCGAAGTAGATGCTCTGTTGCAACGCGAAATCAACCGCGACCCCGATTTATGGGTGGTGGAGATTGAAGACAAGGCGGGGCGGCATTTTTTGGAAGAAAAAATTATGGGAGATTGGGAATAATGGAAACAATGATAGAGACATTATCGCGGACGTTGAATAATTTGCAGCAACTGATTGCTGATGTTTGGCAAAGTGGGCCTTTGGGTTTTGGCACAAGTGATTTGTTGCTGGCACTGGGCATTTTTTTATTTTTTGCAATTTTGCGCGGGCTGTTCACGCGTTTTGTGTTGCGGCGCATAGAGGCCATCACGCGGCGCACGCAAACGCAAATTGATGATTTATTGCGCGAGGCGGTGGAAGCCCCGCTTAAATTTTTCTTTTTGGTGCTGGGCGTATTTTTTGGGCTGGAATCGCTGTCGCTATCTGGCACACCGCAAGAGCTGGCCGATAATTTTGTGCGGAGTCTTTTGGCGATTGCGATTTTTTGGACATTTTATAAAACCAGCGACCCGATTTCTCATGCTCTGCGGCGCATTGGCGAAGTGTTGTCGCCAGAGATTTTGTCATGGCTGATGACATTGTTTCGCTTTGGCATTGTGGCGACAGGCGCGGCGACTGTGTTGCAGATTTGGGGCATTCAGATTGCGCCCATTATTGCGGGTTTTGGGTTGTTTGGGGTGGCGGTTGCGCTGGGCGCGCAAGATTTGTTCAAAAATCTGCTGGGCGGCATTTCCATTTTAGTTGAAAAGCGGTTTTCCATTGGCGATTGGATTGAGGTGAAAGATGTTGTGGAAGGCACGATAGAGCAAATTGGTTTTCGCTCCACGCGGGTGCGCCGCTTTGACCTTGTGCCAGTGATTGTGCCGAATAATATGTTTGCCGACCACGCGCTAATCAATAATTCGCAAATGACGCATCGGCGCATTTATTGGAAAATCGGGCTGGAATATCGCAGCACGGTGGCGCAGCTGCATGCGGTGCGCGACAATATCTTGCAATGGCTGAAAGATGACCCGACATTTTTGTCGGGCCCGCGCCCGCCCTGCATGGTCTATATTGATAGTTTCAACGATAGCTCTATTGATTTGATGGTGTATTGCTTCACCGAAGAAACCGATTGGGAAAAATGGCTTGACCATAAGCAACGTTTGGCGGTGGCGATTAAACAAATTGTTGAAACAGCAGGGGCCAGCTTTGCCTTCCCCAGTCGCTCAATTTATCACGAAATCGTGCCAGCCGGCGTGGCCGAAAGCATGGGCGAG
>JBPCVS010000144.1:0-6132 GCA_051010295.1 Parvibaculales bacterium
CCATAGAATTTGACCTTGGGAAAATAACTTTGAGCATCACTGAGGGTGGGGTGCATAGGCTTGTGCTAACCCCTGTGGTGGCGTTGGGGGTGGACACCACCATGCGCTGGCACATTGTTTCGGAAGATGGATTGATTACCCTCACTGGCACATTAGATTTTGATGCTTTAAGCATTGCACCGCAAATTCTTATCGTTACGCCAACAGGAACGCAAAGCTTGGGCGCGTTTGAGTTTCGGCTTTATGAAATTGAGCAAGGCCAAGATGATGTTTTGCTGGGCGAAGTGATTATGCCGCAACCTGACAAAAGCGAGCCGATTTTGCACTTGCCATCATTTAACCCCAGCGCGGCCACTGTGCATGGGCTGGTGTTTAGCCTCAAAGATGGGGTGCACGATGTCGGCACAAATTTGCAACATATCTTGTTTGGCACAATCGGCAGTTTTACCGATACCGCGCTGATTGATACATCCGCCCAGACGCTCAGAATTCATCTTAATCCCGCCTATTATAGCGGTAGCTATGATGCTTTTGTTAATCATCTGGCTAGTGTTATTGGGGCTGGGCCGCTTTATTTTGACTTTGAAGTATCGCTGGCGGGTGGCACAGACGGGGTTGCGCCAGTGCTAATTACGCCCGCCCATGTTGACCCCGTCGGCGGGTTTTCGGTGAGTGTTACCGATAGCTTTAGGTTGGTTTCTGCAGAAGACCTGATTGCCGCACCGCAAGCTGACGCGCCTGATGTAGCCAGCACAGGGAGTGCAGGGAGCGCAGGGAGTGTGAGTGAAACATTTGACCTGCATCTGGCTGATGCGGCAATCGCCAATGTGGAGCAGTTTAGCGTTAGCATTAATGGCGATGATGGCGCGAAAAGCCAGCAAGCCGCGCTATCGGTTGATGTGAGCGAAGGCACGCAGGCGGTTACGACAATTATTGCCGCCAATGCCGAAGCTGGCGAGGCGGTGTCTTACGCGCTATCAGGCGAGGATGCCGCACTATTTGATATTGATGATTCGGGTGCGTTGCGCTTTAAGAGTGCCGCAACCGCCCAACCGCCCAGCACAAGCGATAATGTATATGATGTGCGGGTGACAGTGACCGATACTGACGGCATAAGCGACCGCATTGACCTTATGATAATAGTAGATGTGTTGTGATTATATGCCGCTGGCCGCTATATGCCGGGCACAAACGGCACATCAATAAAAGTGCAGCCCATAATGGCGAGACTCATGAGAATTGAAAAAATGACTTTTTGCACTGGATACTCCATAAATATAGATTGGTAAGAGAAGGGCGACTATCTAACGCTTTGGCGCACAGGTCAAGCGCATTAAAGCCGCACAATAAAACTATTTGATTTTGATTGAATCGTGGCAAAATAAACACATGGCAAATAATGAAACATCGGGCAAATTGCCCACCGAGCCCCAAAAGAGGCGGAGCGTGGCTATCTGGCTACGCGATACGTTTTTGGCAGGGCTGGTGGTCACTGTGCCAATTTTTATCACCTTTTATTTGGTGTCGTGGGGCGTGCAACTTTTGGATAATTGGTTTAAGCCATTTATCCCTATCAAATATCATCCAGAGACCTATTTGCCATTTTCGGTGCCGGGCATTGGGGTGATTCTTACCTTTGTGTTGCTTACTTTGGTGGGCGCGTTGGCGGCCAATTTTTTTGGTAAATTTTTATTGGCGATGGGCGACCGCGCCATACAGCGCATGCCTGTGGTTGGCACATTATATTCCGCAATCCGCCAGATAATGCGCTCAACTTTGCGCGATGGGGCATCTTTTAGCAAAGTCGCACTGATTGAATATCCGCGCAAAGATGTATATGCCATCGCCTTTGTTACCAAAGCGGCAGAAAAGCGCGTGAATGAGGCCGCAGGCGAAACAATGATTGGCGTGTTTTTGCCGACAACGCCCAACCCAACCTCAGGCTTTTTGCTGTTTTTGCCTGAGCGCGACATTATCATTTTGGATATGACAGTAGAAGAAGGCGCACGATTGGTAATTTCTGCTGGACTGGCCGATGATGAAGATGCGCAACCTGCTCAACCAGAACGCAAATAATGTATGGCCTCATCGCGGCGAAATAAATAAAGCAATGTTCTAAGGGCTTGCCCATTGGGGCTTTGCAAAGCAGGGTCTTGCTGTAATGTTTGTTTTATATCTTTGGCAATGGACGGCAGAAAATGGGCGTGGGCTTGCCAGTCCACCAAGCGAAATTCAGGCAATCCGCTTTGCCGTGTGCCAAGCACTTCTCCCGCACCGCGCAATTCTAAATCTTGTTCGGCAATTTTGAAGCCATCTTCGCTCTCGCGCATTATGGCAAGGCGGGTTTGTGCGGTTTCGCCCAAAGGTGCGCGATAGAGCAACAAACAGCTTGATTTTTCGCCGCCACGTCCCACGCGTCCGCGCAACTGGTGCAACTGTGCCAGCCCAAAACGCTCGGCATGTTCAATCACCATAATACTCGCTTGCGGCACATCAACCCCAACCTCAATAACCGTTGTGGCCACCAAAATAGCAATATCACCATTTTGAAATTGCGCCATCACCGCATCTTTTTGCGCCGCTTTCATTTGCCCATGCACCAAGCCCACCTTGTCGCCATAAAGCTTTTGCAAAGCCTGAAAGCGATTGGTGGCGGCCGATAAATCCATCATATCGCTCTCATTGATAAGCGGACATACCCAATAAATGCGCGCCCCATTATTGATAGCACGTGCCAAACTATCGGCCACCTCATCATAACGTAGCATATTGATAAGCCGCGTATCCACTGGCTTGCGACCCGGCGGCTTGCCCACCATATAAGACACATCCATATCACCATATAGGGTGAGGGTGAGCGTGCGCGGAATGGGCGTAGCCGTCATCACCAGCACATCAACCCCATCGCCTTTGCGCGAAAGCTGTATGCGCTGTTGCACGCCAAAGCGGTGCTGTTCATCAACCACCGCCAGCCCCAAAGCATGAAAATCCAAATCCTCCTGAAATAAAGCATGCGTGCCAATGGCAAGCTGCGTGTGGCCATCGGCAAGATTGGCCAAGGCTTTACTTCTTTCTTTACCTTTAAGTTTTCCCGTAAATAGTTGCCAACTAACACCTATTTCATCTAGCCATTTGCCAATTACCGCAGCATGTTGGCGCGCCAAAATCTCAGTCGGCACCATTAAAGCGGCCTGTGCGCCGCTTTCAATCACCTGCAATATGGCCATCACCGCCACCAATGTTTTGCCACTGCCAACATCGCCCTGCAACAGCCGCAACATACGTTGGGGCGCGGCAATATCGTGCTGAATTTCTGATATTGCGGCTTGCTGGGCTTGGGTGAGTGCAAACGGCAAAATCTTTGTCAGCTGGTTGGTCAGTTTGGCTGTGCCTTGATAGGGCTTGCCCGCGCTTTGCTTGCGATTGCGCCGCGCCAAAGCCAGTGCTAATTGATGCGCCAGCAATTCATCATAAGCCAATCGCTCCCGCGCTGGGTGATGCAGGCTTAACCCGTCCGTATCTTCGGGGCGGTGGGCTTGGCGCAAAGCGGCTTGCATATCTGGCCAGTTTTTTTGGGTGCGTATGCTGCCGCACCATTCTGGCAGTGGCGGAATGTTGGGCAAAATCGCCTGTATTGCCTTTGACAGCATTTTGCCCGAAAGCCCAGCCGTTAGCGGATAAACGGGCTCAATGACTGGCAGTTTGGCAAAATTTTCCGCCGTTAACATGTGGTCGGGGTGCACAATTTGCACCTGCTCACGAAATTTTTCCACCCGCCCCGAAACCATACGGCGCGAGCCAACCGGCAAAACGCGCTTGAGCCAATCGGCTTTGGCATGAAAAAACACCAAAGTTAAATACCCCGTTTCATTGCCCGTCAATACACGATAAGGCAAATTGCGCCGTCTTGCTGGGGGCGGCTTATGTTGCAAAATTTCTACCTCAAAAGTAGCCACGCAATCATTTTCAATGTCACCAATGGCCGGGCGATAGCTGCGGTCAATGAGATTATTTGGCAAATGATGCAACAAATCCACCACCTTATCGCCAGTAAAACTGGCCAAAAGCTGCGCAGATTTTTGGCCAATACCCGGCAGGTGGGTAATGTCGGCAAAAAATGGGTCAAGTGTGGACGGACGCATAAAAATCCCTTTTTAACTATTTTACACAATAAACCGACCTTAAGACAAGCCGTGACACAGCCTTGCGAAAGCCCTATAAACGCTCAAATGATGAGGCTAATAAATTATCATGCAGTTTGAAAGTGCTGAAAAGCGAAAACTTTATTTTCGTGCCTGCCATCGCGGAATTAAAGAAATGGATTTAATTTTGTCGTGTTTTGCAGAGCTTATGTTGCCACAATTAAGCACTGCAGAGCTGGCCGATTTTGCGCGCATTTTGGATTTGCCCGATGATATGCTTTATGCGTGGATAGTGGGGCGTTTGCCGGTGCCAGATGAAACGCGCTCGCCGTTGCTTGATGCATTGGTGAAGCTGGATTATATGAATGTGGTTTTAGATGATAATGCCGATAATGAGGGCGCGTGATGTCGCCTGATACAAATAAAACCGCAATAGAAAACCCGATGGCGGATGCGCGGTTGCTATCGGCTGACGCGCTCACCCTGTCTTGTGTGCCAGAGGGGTATCAAGTTTTTGTGCTGGCTGATTTGGCGCGTTTGTCTGGGGGGCGGGTTGTGTTGATTGCCCGCGATGCTGCAATGGTTGCACAAACCGAGCGCGCATTGGGTTTTGTTGCACCAGAATTGGAGGTGCTTAATTTTCCAGCATGGGATTGCGCGCCTTATGATGGTTTGTCGCCGCATCCCGCCATCAGCAGTGCGCGCATGGCCACGCTCACGCGCCTCATCGCGCCGATTGATAAGCCGCAAATTGTGCTGACAACAATTTCGGCCATTATGCAATATGTGCCAGCGCGGCACATTTTGGCTGACCTTAGCTTTACCGCCAGCATCGGCCAAATGGTGAATTTGACCGATTTGACTAATTTTCTTATGCGTACTGGCTATGCGCGTTGTTCAACCGTTATGGAGCCAGGTGAATTTGCCATACGCGGCGGCATTGTTGATATTTTTGCGCCTAACCTTGCCGAAAGTGCAACACAGCCAATGCGGTTAGATTTTTTTGGCGATACATTGGAGTCCATTCGGTGTTTTGATGCCGAAACGCAACGCACGATAGAAGACAAAGATGCCGCCTCAAGCAAATTGACACTGATGGCGGTTGGTGAAATTCAACTTGATGAAACAGCGATTCAGCATTTTCGGCGTGGCTATGTTGCCCATTTTGGCGCGGTGGTGGATACCGACCCGCTTTATACAGCCATAAGTGAAAAAAAGCGGTATCAGGGCATGGAACATTGGTTGCCGCTTTTTCATGAAAAGCTAGAAAGTTTTTTTGATTATTGCGGTGACGCACTTTATTTGGCTGACAATCAGATAGAAATGCTACGGCAGGAGCGGCAAACGCAAATTGAAGAGTCTTATCAGGCGCGCAAAGCAATTTTTGAAGAAGAAAAGCAATCACCCAATAGCGCGTCAATTATGAAAGTTTTGCCGCCCAATACTTTATATTTGCCAAATGATGTGTGGCAAAAATTGGTGGCGGCGCATCGGTGGCGTGGCTTGGTGGATTTTGATGACCCAAACAAAAATGCACTGCCAATGGGCGGTGTGGTGGGGCGCGATTTTGCACCAGAGCGACAGCAAAGCGGCAATTTGTTTGAAGCGGTGGTGGCGCATATAGAAGCCAAACGCATACAGGGCAAAGCCGTATTGGTTGTCGCCAATAGTGCTGGCACGAGCGACCGCCTACAAAATTTGTTGCACGAAGCGGGGCTGCAAAACACGGCGGAGCTCAATAATTTTGCCATGCTGAAAGCAGGGCAGGTGGGGTTTGCCAATTTTGGCCTTAATAGCGGTTTTGAAACTGATAATTTTGTGCTTATCAGCGAGCAAGATATTTTGGGCGAGCGGCTTATCAGGCGTGGGCGGCGCAAACGCGCTCATAATTTTTTAACCGAAGCCAGCAGTCTAAGCATCGGTGATTATGTTGTCCATGTTGAACATGGGGTTGGCCGTTTTGAGGGGCTGCAAGTGATTGATGTGGGTG
>JBPCVS010000145.1:0-13096 GCA_051010295.1 Parvibaculales bacterium
GCCATTAACAAGAAATATCGTTAGCGGTACCTTTTTTGAACAAATATAAGTCAAAAATGAGGTTTCAAGAGAGTTTTTACTGTTCTCAACCATGGGTTTAATACACCATTTTCTGGCCATGAGGGAAGTGGCCTGCTTAACAAATGGGTGCGCCCCCCCATGCACCCGAATCTCATTCTACACAACTTTTAGGATATTTTTAACCCCTATTCAACTAATGAGCGATTTTTTTTCACTCTTTTTTTCACTCTGGGCATAAGCCCGTTCACAAGCCGCTATAAGCAGGGCAGTATGCTTACCAATTTTGCCAGCACCAATTTTTTTGCCATCAAGTGAGACAACTGGAAAAATACTCATTGTGGAAGCGGTGGCAAAACATTCGGCGGCGCGCTGGGCTTGGGCCGTGCTAAAAGCCTGTTCAACCAGTTGCAATCCAGCTTCTTTAGCAAGATTAAGAATGGTGCGGCGCATAATCCCATTAAGAATTGCGGCATTGGCGGGGTGGGTGTAGAGCCGATTTTGTTTATCAATCATCCACGCATTTGTGGCGGCACCTTCGGTGATAAAACCCGCGCTGTTGACTTGCCATGCTTCTTGCGCCCCTTGCTTGAGCGCGCTTTGTCGCGCCAAGATATTTGGCAACAGCGCGATAGATTTAATATCACACCTTGCCCACCGTTGGTCTGGCACAGAAATGACAGCAATGCCTTGCTTGTGTATCTGTTGGCGGCGGCTGGTATCTAAGGGCCGCGCAGTAACAACAAGAACAGGTTTTAGCCCCGCATGATAGCTATGCTCACGCGGTGCAATGCCTCGCGAAATTTGTATATAAATAATAGCCGCCTTTAGGCGGTTTTTGCGAATTGTCTCGCGCACCACCATTTTAAGCGCGGCGCGATTCATCGGTGCGGGAATATCCAGCATGGCCAGCGATGCATCAAGCCGCTCATAATGCAGTGTTTCATCGTAAAATTGTCCATTATGAAAAGCGATGACCTCATAAACCCCATCGGCAAATTGATAGCCCCTATCCTCGGCCATTATGGCTGGCCAAGTGAGCGGTTGATAAATGCCGTTAATATAAGCGATACGTGTCATGGCTTAGATTGAACGCCAAAAAGATGGCGTGAAAATGACCATTAATACTAAAAACTCCAAACGTCCAGCAATCATTAAAAGCGCGATAATGAGTTGTAAGCTGGTGTCCATCGCGCCAAAGCCTATAAAGCCCGCCCACCCGCCAGAACTTGCCAGACTGTTACTCACCGCGCCCAATGTGACAGCCCATGCTTGCGGCATGTCCAGCCCTAGCCAACTCAGTGCCAATAATCCGACACTAACGCATAGAAGAAAAATGGCAAAAAATGCCCAAACAGCCGACAGGTTTTTTTCGCGCAAAGGGTGGTCTTGTAAAGTCATTGGGTGGATGGAAGATGGATATGCCAGCTTGGTGAGCTCGCGTGATATGGCTTTTGACAAAACAACAATGCGCACCACTTTAATGCCCCCTGCTGTTGATATGGCCATACCGCCAATGAGCGGCGGCAATAACACCCAGATAATTGGCCATGCCGCCAAACCCTCATCAGGCAAAATTATAAAACCTGCTGTGGTGGCTAGACTGATGCTCTGCGTAATAACGAGCCATAAACTATTGTTGGCAATAAATACATAACTCGCCACAATAAACATGACCAATATGATGATGAAAGTGCGAATTTCAACTTGCCGCGCCAGGGCGAAAAACTTGCGTTGCGATAGCATCACCAGATGCGGTGCGCCTAATGCCCCCACCAGACAAGTCACCATCAGCACCGATAGGCTAATGCCACCGCCGCCCATTTGGGCAAACCCAGCCACCCCATCGGAATGGGTTACAAAGCCGGTTGTAGAAATGGCCGATAAAGCAAAGCAAAAAGCATCAAAAAATGGCAGCCCGCTTATGATGAGTGCGCCAATGCTTATTAATGTCAAAGTGGCGTAAATCGGCAAAATTCTCCGCAAAGGTTGCCCCAGCCGCATAGAGAGTGAGTCATTTTGATCATATTGTAAAAGCGGGCTGCCGAAAAGTTGTAAGCCGCCAACGGTGAAAGGTGCCAGCACGGCCACCCCAAAAATAATTGTCCACAAGCCGCCCAACCACGCCAAAATTGCCCGCCATGCGATAATGGGTGCGGTTTCTAGCTGCGGCTGGGTGATGATTGTGCCGCCTGAGGTTGTGATGGCGGAAACCGCCTCAAAATAGGCGGCGGCAAAATTATCAATTTGCCCTGCCGCATAAAACGGCACAGCCGCCACCACTGGCAACAATGTGAAAAATAATAGCATTATCAATAATAACTCAATCTCGCGTGCCGCAACATGGCGTGCGCTACGCCCCGAAAGATACATTGCGCCAGATATAAAAGTTGTCAGCACCAGCGCGACTAAAAAATTGCGAATTTGTGACTCATCTATCGTCACAATGCTTATCAATAATGGCACAATCATCAGGCTTGCGACCATAAAGCCACCATAACCTAAAGTGTAAAATACTGTTCCTATGCGCATGTTATTTAATACTTTTAGTTAAAAAGATGTTCGGCATGCTCAATGCTCTCACGGGTCGCAAAAATGACAACATAATCCCCCGCTTTCACTTCGCTGTCACCGCGTGGCGTGGTGAGTTCATTATTTTGCCAGATAGCCCCGATGCGTAAGCCTTGCGGCAGTTTTAAGTCACGCAATGTTGTGCCGATAAGCGGCGAATTTTCTGGCACTTGTGCTTCAATAATTTCTGCCGCACCATCTACAACCGTATGCACCCGCACCACTTTGCCTTGGCGCACATGCCCTAGCACCGAAGAAACCGTAACAGCGCGCGGGTTGATGGCGACATCCATGCCGATTTGCCGCGTGAGCGAGAGAAAACTACTATCATTGATAAGGCACACACCGCGCTTGCAGCCTTCTTGCAGTGCCAGCATTGTGGTTAGCACATTGACTTGATTATCATTTGTTAACCCAGCAATTAAATCAGCATCGCGCACCCGCGCTTCACTCAGTGATTCTGGCGATAATCCACTGCCATGCAAAACGATTGTATGCGGCAAAGCGTCCGCAACTTTTTTGGCACGTTCCTTATCATGTTCTAACAAGGTCAATGTGTAACGTCCTTTTTGTTTGTCCAACTGCCGTGCCAGCTGGCTTCCAACATTGCCGCCGCCGACAATTAAAATTTTACGCACTTCGTTTTCCTCATGGCCAAAAATTTTCAAAGTGCGTTCAGTATTGCTGCTGGCGGTTACAACAAAAGCTTCATCGCCTAATTGCATTGTGTCATCAAAATCTGGCACATAGACTTTGCCATCGCGGTTAATGCCAACCACGACCGTACTCAAATCGGGGAATAAATCGGTTAATTGGTGCAAAGGCGTATCAGTGATGGGGCAATTTTCGTGAATTGAAATGCCAACCATCTCCGCTTGCCCATTGCAAAATGTCGCACTATCAAAAGCACCGGGCAAAGTGATACGGCGGCCAACCGCTTGGGCGACTTCAGTTTCTGGTGAGATAACCACATCAACTGGGATAACATTATCGCTAAACAGCTTTTCATAAGTGTTTGTCCGATAATGATGGTCGCGCACCCGTGCAATGGTTTTGGGCACATTGAAAAGGCTTTTGGCAACTTGACAAGCCACCATATTAACCTCGTCACTGGCTGTAACGGCTATCACAATATCAGCGTCCGCCGCGCCGGCATCGTCAAGCACTTGTGGATGGCCGCAATGCCCCAACACAGGCCGCACATCCAATGTGTTGGCAATGTGTTGCATCAATTCTGGCATGCGGTCCACAACGGTTACATCATCGCCTTCGCCTGCCAGATGTCTGGCAATGCCAAAGCCGAACTGCCCTGCCCCACAAACAATGACTTTCATTATGTCCCCTTCTTAGTTTTTTTTATTAAGCATGGCTTCTAGCATGATTGCCGCCTCCAATGCCAAGCGATTTAAGCTTGCGGTGCAATGCCGAGCGTTCCATGCCCACAAATTCGGCAGTGCGCGATATGTTACCACTAAAACGTTCAATTTGCGCTATCAGATATTCGCGTTCAAAACGTTCACGTGCTTCGCGCAATGGCAAAGTCATAATATGGCCAGAGCTTACAACATTTTCATTCACATCAGTATCCGAAACAATTTCACTGGGCAAATGCTCCATATTTATCTCATCACTTTTTCGTGCTTGGCACGATAACATTATATGCTCAATGCAATTACGCAACTGGCGCATATTGCCCGGCCAGCTATGCGATTGCAAAATGGCCATGACATCATGGCTAATTTTGCAGGGCCGCATATTAAACTGGTCGGCTATATTACTGATAAGATATTTAACCAAAAGTGGAATATCATCGCGCCGTTTTTTAAGGCTTGGCACATCCAATGTAACCACATTTAAGCGATGATAGAGGTCGCGCCGCAATCGCCCTTCGCTAATATGGTGTTCAACATTGCCACTACAAGAAGACAATATACGCGCTGTGACCATGACTTTGTCTTCGCTGCCATTTCGGACAAAACTATTATCCAATAGCATTTTCAAAATGCGGTCTTGAATTTGCAGTGGGAACTCACTTATCTCATCAAGATATAATGTGCCGCCATGCGCTTGCTCAATAAGGCCGTGTTCAATGTGTCCATCGGATTGTGTGCCAAAAAGCAAATCACTGCCATGGGTTACATTATTTTCAAAAATCGTTCCATGCACAGTCATAAAGCCCTGATTTTGGCGCGATGAGCGGCGGTGCAATTCATGGGCGACAACTTCTTTGCCAGCCCCTGTGGCACCCAAAATCATAATGCGGCTATTGGCCTGCGCCAGCTTATCAATTTTTTGATTAAGCTGCTCCATAATTGGTGCTTGCCCCATGAGTGTAAAATTATCATTAAAGCGATTACGCAATTCATTATTTTCGCGTCGCAAGCGATTGGTCTCAATGGCGCGTTGCACCGTCAAAATCAATTTGTCAGACTTAAAAGGCTTTTCAATATAATCATAAGCCCCCGCCCGAATGGCCGATACGGCCATATCAATATTGCCATGACCGCTTATCACAACCACTGGCAAGGCGGGGTATCGCTCGCGCAATATATTCAAAACCTCCAACCCATCAAGCCGACTGCCTTGCAACCATATATCCAACACAACCAGTGATGGGCAACGATTAGATACTTCACGCAACGCACCATCACTTTCGGACGCAGTTCTTACCTCATAATTTTCATCGGTTAAAACACCTGCAATTAACCGACAAATATCTTTTTCATCATCAACAACTAATACATCTCCAAACATTTACAATTCCTCTAACAATTTAGATTTTTCCACCACTTTATCATGTTGGAGGGGGAACACCATTATCAATGAAGCTCCCTTGCCGCCATCTTCACACCATGGTGCGTCTTCAAGCAACAAATAACCGCCGTGATCCTCCATCACTTTTTTAACAATAGACAGCCCCAAACCTGTGCCTTCAAATTTTGATGTATGATAGGGTTCAAGCACTGTATATCGGTTCTTTTTAGGCCAACCAAGCCCACTATCATGAATCGCAATACGCAACTCATCTTCACTTTTCGTTATTTCAATATCAATATGATGTTGCGATAATTTATTTTCATCGCTCACACTCCGAATACTCTCCACCGCATTTTTAAGGCCATTGGTCATGGCTTGGCTAAGCAATCGTTGGTCGCCCAACATGCTGGTTGCGCCGGGATGGGTAAAAGAGAATTTCAAATCTGGACTGGCAATGCGCTGCAAAAATACCGAACGCGCCACAATATCGGCAACATCAAAAACCTTTGCGACAGCTTTGGGCATGCGCGCAAAGGCAGCAAACTCATCAACCATGCGGCCAATATCTTCAACTTGCCGAATAATCGTTCCAACACATTCATGGAGCAACTCATTCTCATCTTTTTGCTGCTTGCCATATTTGCTAAGAATACGCTCTGCCGATAGCTGAATGGGCGTGAGCGGATTTTTAATTTCATGGGCAATGCGCCGCGCAATATCAGCCCATGTTGCATTGCGCTGGGTGGCCAACATTTCGGTTAAATCGTCAAAAGTAATAATAATACCATGATTGGGCGATTGCCCTGCCCATACCGCAGAAACTAAAATTGTGTGTTGTTCGCCAGCATTATCGGTAAAAGATAATTGCTTGCGTGGACGTTTATTTTCCGCCCGATGCGCCGAAATTATAATTTCGTTTAATTGTGGCACCAGCCCAGCCAATGATTGTTTAAGCGCAGTTTTTTCATGCAACCCAAATAATTCACAAGCGGCTTTATTGATATGATTAATACAGCCATTTATATCAACGCCAATAACACCAGAGCTTACACCACCAAGCACTTTTTCGGTAAAGCTGGCGCGGTCATCTAAATTATTATGCGCGTCAATAAGCTCTTGTTGCTGTTCGCTCAATCGGTCGGCCATAATGTTAAAAGTCTGCGCTAATTGTCCGATTTCATCATTGCTTAATATGTTTTTTTCAATCCGTGCCGCCCAATCGCCCTCGCCTAGTTTTTTTGCCACGCCAGTTAGCCGTCTAATAGGCGCGACAAGATAATCGGCAATCGTTAGCCCATACCAGATGGCCGACAGCAAAATAACCAATGTCAAAATCACATAAATCAGCGCAAATGTGATTTGCGTTTCATAGCGATGCGTTTCTACAAAGCCATATTCACGCGCAGCGCGTTTTGTGCGCACCAGATGGTCAATCACTTTCGGGTTCACAAAGCGCGTGGTGTAAAGATATAGCCCCTCAATATTTTCTAAACGTATCATGGCGTGCACCTGCGCCATGTTGCCCACTTGTAATATAATCGGCTCAGGCGTTTTATCGGCGGCGGCAAAAGCCGCGTCAGAAGGACGGGCTGACAAAATAGCGCGGTCATCGGAGGCGGCGGCCGCAACAGTGCCATTGCGGTGAATAAGCAGTGCTTGAGGCAGGGCGCGGATATTGGCTTGGGCTTGTAAGATATTGATAAAACGTGGCCGATTTGTTTGCCATATTTTATTGGCGCGATTGAGGTCTCGCGCCATAATCAGGCTGTCGCGCTGAAGGCTTGCCCGATGCTCGGTCAAATAAGCATTGGCCACTTCGGTTGAGTTGGAAATAATTGTTTTGGTGCGCTGTGAAAACCAGCTATCAAGGCCGCTTTCTAATGTTACTGAGGCAAATATGGCAACCAGTAATGCTGGTATTACGGCAATCAGCGCGAACAGCACAATCAGCCGATTGTGTAATACCGCCCCGACCCGCTTTTCGCGGCGGGCGCGGCGCAAGGCCAAAAGCTGCCAGCTAATCAAAATCACCAGCCCCATCATCACAAATAAATTAAGCGATAAAAGCGGCCAAACAATTTGTGCCGTTGGGCGAATAGGCGTGAGGTCACTAAGAACAAGATAGGTCGCGATGCCAAAAACAAGCCCAGTGACGGCAAACAACACCGAAGCCAACCGCGCATAATTGCCGCCGCCGCCCCAAAAGCTTCGCCAGAAACTTGGCCAAAAGCTTGGCCACAAATTTGGCGCAGGTTTCAGCATATGCTGAACCCACTGCAAAATTTTTTTATTCAAGCTTAAGATAGTCATCACCGGCTCCCAAATTGAGCGTCCCACCGCATGATTAAACTTCTTCCTCATAGTCCGACCACACCGCAACAAAAATAAACAAACAAGTCCTTTAGTTTAGTGAATTGTCGCGCTTTGGCAACATATTATCTAATCATTTATCGTATTAGACGCATCATTGGCGGGCGCGACAAGTTTTGGAAAAACCGCTTGCGGTGGCGATAATGGCGTTTTTGCTGATAGTCGGTGCGCCGCGCCCAAACAAGCAAACTGCCGTTCATCAGGCGCAACGCCTAGCTGGTCAAGCAATTTTGCCGCCCCCTCAGGTATGACGGGTTGCAAAATAATTGCGGCTTGGCGCACGGTTTCTGCCGCGCAATATAAAATTGTGCCCATGCGCGCTGGATTATCGGTTTTATGCACCCATGGCGCGGCGGCGGCAAAATAACGATTGGCGTGCGATACAACATCCATCGCGGCCGCCACATAATGATGCAGACTTATGGTTTCCATCGCGGCTTTTGCCATTTTCTCCATGCCATCTGCCGCATTTAATAAAGCTATATCTTCTTTTTGCAAATCCCCCGCTTCGGGGATTTTGCCCGCGCAATTTTTGGCAATCATGGATAAACATCTTTGTGCTAAATTGCCCAAATCATTTGCTAAATCGGCATTGACGCGATTGACAATAGCCGCATCGTTAAAGCTACCATCGCGCCCAAACGGCACTTCGCGCAAGAAAAAATAGCGCAACGCATCTACACCATAATAATCAGCCAGCGCAAAAGGGTCCACCACATTGCCCGTTGATTTTGACATTTTTTTGCCCTGCACCGTTAAAAAACCATGCGCGAATATGCGCTTGGGCAACGGCAACCCCGCCGCCAGCAAGAAAGCCGGCCAATAAACCGCATGAAATCGTGTAATGTCTTTGCCAATCACATGCAGGGCGGCAGGCCAAAAATCGGCTTTGGGATTATTTTTATCGGGATAGCCAGTGACGCTAAGATAATTGGTCAGCGCGTCCATCCAAACATACATAACATGGGCGGGGTCGTCTGGCACTGGCACACCCCAATCAAAAGATGTGCGCGAAATGGATAAATCTTTCAGCCCATTTTTAATCAGATATTTAACCTCATTCATCGCGCTTTCTGGCTGCAAAAATTCGGGGTGCTGCTCATAATGCGCCAGCAATTTTTCGCCATAAGCCGACAGGCGGAAAAAATAACTCTCCTCTTCCAGCCATTCTACTGCTGTGCCTTGGGGTGAAACTTTTTCGCCCGCTTCATCATCACTTACTTCGCTTTTGGTATAAAAAGCCTCATCGCGCACCGAATACCAGCCCGCATAATTATCTTTATAAATGTCGCCATTGGCGGCAATGCGTTGCCAAATGTCGCGGGCGGCTTGATAATGACGTGGCTCGGAGGTGCGGATAAAATCATCATGGCTGCAATTCAGCCTATCAGCCAATTCTCTAAATATAGGCGTTAGCTTGTCGGCCAATTCTTGCGGCGACAGGCCTTGGGCGCGTGCGGTTTGTAGCATTTTTTGTCCATGGTCATCGGTGCCAGTTGAAAATAAGACATCATGCCCAGTTAAACGGTGATAACGCGCAATCACATCGGTAGCAATAATTTCATAGGCATGGCCAATATGCGGTTGGCCATTTGGATAAGAAATTGCGGTCGTTATAAAAAATTTATCAGACATTACTTTAATTAAATTTAAGCCACAGATTTTAGGTTAAGGGCTTCCCCCACCATTTCTAACCAGCTTATCACCCTATTTTTGCGGTCCAGATTATATTCTTCAACAATGGCGACATCTTCGCCTATTTTTTCCCACAAGCCGACAAGGGCTTCAAGCGTTAAATTTCTTACAAATCGGGTGGCCAGCGCACCCTCTTCAGCAAAAATTGGCATGATAGCCTCGCCGCGTGATTTGCTCCGCACCAGCCGATAAAGCCAGCCTTGCAATAAAAAAGCAAAAAGTAAAAACCTATCCTTATCTTTTGCCTGATTGGTAAAATGCGCCGCCAGCGCATGCACCGCCTCATTATCAGCCTGCGGCAACTGGCTCAAGACAGCAATGAGTTCACGATAAATAACCAACCCGTCCGCATCCATCAGGCGCACTGCCATGCCCGCACTGCCTTGCGCTAAATTGGCCGCCATCTCGCGCTCATCGGGTTTTGTGGTGGGGTATAAATTGGCCAGCAATTCCGCCAATTCATCGGCTTGTAATTCATTAAACGGCAAATGCTGACAGCGCGACCGCACTGTGTCTAACACCATGCCAGAATTGTGGCAAATAATAAGCAATAATGATTTGGGCGGCGGTTCTTCCAAAATTTTCAACAACGCATTGGCTCCATTATGATTCATATCATCTAGCGCATCAATAATACAAACGCGCCAGCCACCCCGTGCGGTGGTGAAGGTGAAGGACTCTCTGAGTGCGCGGACATCTTCAACCTGTATGACATTTTGAAATTTGTCGGTTTTGGTGTTGAATTTGCGCCGTAGGGTGAACAAATCTGAATGGGCATCAATCTCAATTAAATGGCTGGTTTCATCTAAAGTGGCGGTGGCCAAGCCCGCCAAATTGTGATTGCCCAAAATTGCCCGTGCCATCAAATAAGCAAAGCTGGCCTTGCCCACCCCGCGTGGCCCGGTCAACAGCCAGCCATGCGGCATGCGGCCGCTTTTTGCCACTTGTGCAACGCTTTGCACCGCTTGGTGATGCCCAAACAGGCGGCGTGTCAAGCGCGGCAAATGCGGTGCGTCCAGCTCTGGGATAGCTTGTGTTTCGTCAGATGAATTCATAAAATGAGTATCGGATATTTCTGCCGCCCTTGCCAGCATCTTATTTATAAAGTCTTATTATCTAAAGTTTGAAGCGTTGTTGCATCGCGCTTTCAATTTGCTGGCGCACTTGCTCAAAACTATTTTCGGCCTCAACCACCACCATGCGCTCTGGGTTTTCGGCGGCAATCGCCAAAAAAGCATCACGCACCGTCTGATGAAAAGCCGCGCCCTTTTTTTCAAATCGTGCCGCGCCGCCGCGTTTTTGCGCCCGCTCTAGCCCTGCTTTGGGCGGCACATCCAACAAAAAAGTAATGTCGGGAATTGTGCCATCAAGAACTTTTTGTTGAAAATCTTGCACCATCGCCAATCCAAAAGTATCGGCCAATCCGCCTGCGATAATTTGATAGGCCAAAGTAGAATCAAAAAATCGGTCGCAAATCACCCATGTTCCGTCTTGCAAAGCAGGCTTAATCAATCGGTTAATATGTTCTATACGCGCCGCCGTCATCAGCAATAATTCTGACATAATAGACCATCGCTCAGGTTCGCCCTGCACCAGCAAATCGCGCAGTGCCTCGCCTTGTGGTGTGCCGCCGGGTTCGTAAGTCTCAATCACGTGCAAGCCCTTGCCGCGCAAATAACCCGCCAGACTTGCCGCTTGGGTTGACTTGCCGCCCCCCTCGCCGCCTTCAAAGCTGATAAATTTGCCGCGCATATTATTGGCCAAATAATAGATATTGCAAACTGCCAATGGCCCGCCCAAGCAAGCCAGCGCGGTCAACATCATTGGCGGCCACCAAAGCCATTTCTTGCGTTGCCATATTGGGAAGCGTCACTTTCATAACCGCCAATTTGTCGCCTTGTTTAACAGGCGTTAGCACAGGTTTTTCATAAATAACGCTTGTCACCATTTTGTTTTGGCCGATGCGCGGCACAATAATATCAAAGCGACGTTCTGGCACAACTTCAACCATTGTGCTTGTGCCATGCCAAACGGGTAGCTGCGTCACTGTTTCGCCACCTGCTACCAATGTTTCGCGGCTAAAATTGCGTTGCCCCCAATTTATCATTTTGCGTGCTTCGCTGGCGCGTTGGCGTTTTGAGCTTAAGCCGTTAATCACCATAATAACGCGGCGACCATTTTGTTCAGCCGAGGCGACTAGCCCATAGCCAGACTCTTGCGTGTGGCCAGTTTTCAGGCCATCAGCACCGATATTAGCATAGAGTAGCGGGTTGCGATTATTCTGGCGGATATTATTCCAAGTAAAGGAACGTTCGCTAAAAAGTGTGTAATAGCCAGAAAAGCGCATGATAATCTGGCGTGTTAGCAAAGCCAAATCATGCGCTGTTGTTTTGTGATTGGGGTCGGGAATACCTGTTGAATTGGTAAAATTGGAATTTGTCATGCCGAGTTCTCGCGCACGGTCGGTCATCATTTGTGCAAAATTTTCTTCCGAGCCACCCAGTGCCTCCGCCAACACAATACAAGCATCATTGCCCGATTGCACAATCACCCCGCGCAACAAATTTTCCACCGATACTTCTGAACGCGCTTTCAAAAACATGGTTGAGCCGCCTGAGGCCGCCCCGCCCTTTTTCCACGCATTATCGCTGACAAATAATTTTTCATCTAAGCCGAGCGTGTCGGTTTCTAATGCTTCAAACACCATAAAAATTGTCATCAGCTTGCTCATGCTGGCTGGCGACATGCGCACATCGGCATTTTTTTGATATAAAATAACGCCAGTATCAGCATCCATAAGCAACGCAAATTCGGCATTGCCGCTATCAAAACTATGCGCGGGGGCGGCCACCACCCCCACCAGCAGGCAAATTGAAACAACCAAATGACGGAACAATATCGTTACCCCCTATTGTTCAATAATGATGGCATCGGCGTGGCCATCAGCCCATAATTCTTCAACCGTTGCGCGGGCATCGGCGCGGATATTAACGCCACCCAGCTTGACCCGATATAAAACCGCATCAGGTTTTGCGACTTCTTCAATTTCCACTGGTTCAAATCTTTGTAGCTGTTGGCGCAATCGCTCGGCATTTTGCCGCGAGCTAAACGCGCCCACCTGCACGGCATAACGTTTATTGCTTAAATCAAATACGGGTTTTTTCTTTGGCGGTGGTTGGCCGTCTAATGTTCGTGTTTCCACAATTTTTGTTGGCACGGCTTCTATTTTTTTCTCATTTTGGGGCGTTGTGGCTTTGGTGAGGGTAAAACGCTCTGGTGCTGGCCCACGAATATGCCGCCCTTGCGAATCATATAATGGTGCGCGAGCCAGATATTGCACCCGCACTTGCGCTGTGCCTTGCTCCCGATAGCCCAGCATTTCGGCAGCTTTACGCGATAAATCAATTTCACGGTCTTTCAAAAATGGGCCTCGGTCATTAATCCGCACAATGATAGATTTACCATTTTCCAAATTGGTCACACGGGCGCGCACAGGCATCGGCAATGTTGGATGCGCGGCAGTCAGCAAATCCATATCAAAAATTTCGCCATTGGCGGTGCGTCTGCCATGAAATTTTTCGCCATACCATGAGGCAATACCCTGTTTGTCATATTTGGCGTTTTCGCGGGGATAAAACCATGCGCCGTCAATCTGATAAGGATTGCCAATTTTATAAATGCCACC
>JBPCVS010000146.1:0-4772 GCA_051010295.1 Parvibaculales bacterium
GTGCGGTGCGTTTGGCGCGTCTGGCGGCTTGGCCAGCTTGCCGCATCGCGCTGGCGGTTACGGCACAGCTATTGATGATGGTAGCGTGGGTAAGGCCTGCTTGCTGGGCGCGATGGCGAATAACATCACCCTCCAACGCGTTTAACCGACAGCCAAAATTTTTAACCTCAATACTCATAGGGTAATCTCGCCATCAAATTCCAAAGCGGCAGGGCCGTATTGGAACAATGTTTTATGCGCTGGGTTATAATGAACGCTAATAAAACTTAAAAAAATCGGCAATGCCCTATCCTGCCGCGCAAATGGCGGATAAACATTCGTTACTCCTTTTAGGGTTCGTAAATTGAGATGTGTAGCGGCAATGGCAACCGCACAAGCACCCGTGCCGCAAGCTTGGGTTAACCCTGCGCCGCGTTCCCATGTAGCTAAGCTGATGCTTTGAATGTTGTTATTTTCAACAAAAGCAAAATTGATATTCGCGCCTTGTGCAAATAAAGAATGATGCACCAGTGTTTCCCCATATTGTGCCGTCATATCGTCAACATTGTCGCTATCCGCAACAAAAAACACCGCATGCGGATTGCCCACATTAACCAAAAAGGCCGGCGGCAAATCTTCATGCAGTTGCACTTGTGTAGTATCTTCTATTTCTTTGTTGAGTGGAATATCGCGCCAGCCAAATTTTGGGGGAGGCATTGCAACTGCCATATAATGTGGGTCTTGTGCATCAAAGTTCTTAATAAGATGACAATTCAATATCCCGCCTAATGTTTCAATAGTGACTTTCTGTAAATCGCCTCTTTCTACCAGCCATTGTGTGATGGCACGTGCGCCATTGCCGCAGGCTTCCACTTCGCCACCATCGGCATTAAAAATCTGCATAAATATATCGCCCCCGCTTTTGGGTGGATGCAACACCAGCACTTGGTCACAGCCTTTTGTTATTTCATTATCGCGTGCCGCCAACTGCCACACTTGTACTGGTGTGAGTGGCGGCTCAAGCTTGTTTTCGCGAGCATCAATGATAATGAAATCATTGCCCAGCCCACTCATTTTGCTAAAAGCGATGGTGCGTTGCTCTGTCATGCGCTCTATATAGGCTGTTGCGCGCTTCAATTCTAGTGGGCAATATCATTGTGCCAGCGGAGATTATATATCAATCATCAAGAACACGATAACTTGTCACCACACCATTTTCGATATGCAGATATTTACAGGGCAAGGTGTAAGAAATACCACCCGATGAGTGGGGGCACTCATAAACCCATTGGTATCGAATTCCACCAACACTTGCAGTCGTGTTAATGCTGGCTGGTCGACCTAACGAGCATTTGACAGCTTCTTCTGACATGCCAACATAGATTTTTTCGGATACAACATGAACTAGTGACTTCAAGCTCATTAAGTCACGTTCCACTATCTCATCAAGAACAATATCTTTATGCGTTGCATATGGTCTGCACTCTTCAAGAACTTCCGCATCAGTCATTGCCGCAATGCTTAATTTGTAAGCGGGTGCAGTGGTGCGTTTTTCATACTCGCCATAGCTTTCGCAAGACATTAGTGCCAAACATAAAGCTGATATTATATATTGTTTTTTCATTTTTATTCTCCCTTAAAAAATAACACCTCCGACAAAGTGTCGGGCTGTGTCTATTCCAATCGTGAGAAAGAAATCCCGCTTATTTCCGCAAGCGGTGTTGCATTGAGCGGGCAACCCGACAAGGGTTGCTCACAATCGAAATAGACGAGGTAATAATAGTAAGAAATTTTGATTAAACAAGTTCTACTTTTTCGGTGTCATTGCTCTGTCATGCCCACCCAATCTTTTGAGAGCGTGGGATTGAGGAAAGTGGCATGGGAAACGAACACGTCCATTTGCTTTAGCAAATGGCGACCCGTCCCAAGCGGCTCGCGCATTGTGCGTAGCACAATAGACGCAAGAGCATCGCTTGGGAAAAAACAAAGCGAACTTGACTTTATAGCGCGGCTTGCCTATTTTGCCGCCACTTCTAAAAGAAGCCATTTTCAATTCGGTCTCAGCTAAACATTAAATAAAGCGAGATCGCCACCCGACAACGATATTCGTTTTTGGGTGCTTTTGGGGTGTGTTTTGGGTTTAGAGCAGGGAAATAAACGGGCAAAGCGATAATGTTTGAAACATTGAGCAATAATTTAGGGTCTATTTTTGACCGCTTGACGCGGCGCGGTGCGCTGTCGGAAAAAGATGTGGCCACCGCGTTGGATGAAATCCGCAATGCGCTGATTGAGGCCGATGTGGCTTTGCCAGTGGCACGCGCTTTTTTGGATATGGTGCGCCCCCGTGCGGTGGGTGCCGAGGTTCTAAAATCGGTTACGCCGGGGCAACAAATTGTCAAAATTGTCAATGATGCGCTGGTTGATATGTTGGGGGCTGCCGCGCCTATCAATTTGGAGGCTGCCGCGCCCGTGCCGATTATGTTGGTCGGCTTGCAAGGTTCGGGCAAAACTACCAGCGTGGCCAAACTTGCCAAATTATTAAGCAGTCAAAAGCGCAAAGTGCTGATGGCCTCGCTAGACACGCAACGCCCCGCCGCTATGGAGCAACTGGCGGTGCTGGGGCGGCAAATCAATGTTGAAACCCTGCCGATTATTGAAGGCCAACGCGCTATTGATATTGCCAGCCGTGCGCTACAGGCGGCCAAGCTGGGCAGTTTTGATGTGGTGCTGTTGGATACGGCTGGCCGCACCAATGCCGATGAAGTTTTGATGGCGGAAATGGCGGCACTGGAAAAAGCCATTCGCCCGCAAGAAACAATGCTGGTGGTGGATAGTTTGACAGGCCAGCAAGCGGTCACCATTGCCGAACAATTTGCCGCCCGCATCACATTAACAAGCACCATGCTCACCCGCATTGATGGCGATGGACGCGGCGGCGCGGCTTTGTCAATGCGCCATGTAACGGGTGTGCCGATTAAATATCTGGGCACTGGCGAAGCGGTTGATAAATTAGAGATATTTGACCCCGAAAGGCTGGCCAATCGCATTTTGGGCATGGGCGATGTTGTTGGTCTGGTAGAAAAAGCCGCCGCCACAATGGATGCCGAAAAAGCCGAAAAAATGGCGGCGCGGATGAAAAAAGGCCAGTTCACATTGGAGGATATGGCCACGCAATTATTGCAAATGCAAAAAATGGGCGGCATGGCTGGGGTGTTGAAATTATTGCCGGGTATTGGCGGCAAGCTTAAAAAACAAGCCAGTGGATTAGCCAGCGATGACAAAATGCTCACGCGTCAAGCCGCCATTGTGTCTTCTATGACGCAAGCCGAAAAAGACAACCCCAAATTGCTCAATGCCAGCCGCAAAAAACGCATTGCGGCGGGCTCTGGCACTGCAGTGCAAGATGTTAATAAGCTGGTCAAAATGCACCGACAAATGGCCGATATGATGAAAAAAATGGGCAAAGGCGGCACTATGTTTGGCGGCGGCGCGCTTGGCGATATGCTGGGCGGGGGCAATATGGGTGCGCCCTCTTTGCCCGATTTGAATAAGTTGGGCGGTGCGTCTGGCACCGGGTTAGACCCTAATTTGTTAAAGGGGCTCGGGTTTCCGCCTGACAAAAAATCTTAAATCTACAACAAATCTAAATTATAATTGAAAGGAAGAATTGATGGCTTTGAAAATTCGTATGTCTCGCGGGGGGTCTAAAAAACGCCCCTTTTATCGCATTGTTGTGGCCGATGGCCGCATGCCACGCGATGGCCGCTTTATTGAAAAACTTGGCACTTATAATCCGCTTTTGCCCAAAGATAATGGCGATAGGCTTAATCTGGATGTTGCCCGCGCCAAACATTGGATTTCGCAAGGCGCGAAACCATCTGACCGCGTGGCGCGTTTTTTGGATGATGCTGGCGCGTGGACGCGCACCCCGCGCAATAATCCAATAAAAGGCAAGCCAAGCGCAAAAACATTGGAGCGGATTGAAGCCGCACAAGAAGCCAAACGCAATGCTGAAGAAGCGGCCAAACAAGCTGAGGCGGCAGAGGCAGAAGCCCCAGAAGAGGTGGAGACCGAAACAGCAGAAGCGGCAGAGGCCGAAACAACTGAAGCGGAAACGCCAACTGAAGAAGCTAAACCCGAAACAGCAGAAGCGGCAGAGGCCGAAACAGCAGAAGCGGCAGAGGCAGAAACAACAGAGGCAGAAACACCCGCCGAAGAAGAAGCTAAATCTGAAACAGCTGAAACTGAAACTCCTGCTGAGGAACCCCCTGCTGAAGACCCCCCTGCCGCAGAAGAGCCCCCTGTTGAGGAAAATGTTGAAAAAGAGGAAAAAGCCGATTAGGTTTTTGCTTGGCGACCATGCCACATAACACGCCAGATAATGCACAAAAATGGGTAACATTGGCGGTTATTGTGGGTGCGCATGGCACAGATGGCGCGTTGCGGGTAAAATGTTTTGGGGATAATCCACAGGGCTTGCAACAATGTGGCGTGTTGACCGATGGCGACCATAAAAACCAATTTGAGGTGACGATGGTGCAGGGCAATAAAGATGCGGTGCGCATTAAGCTGAAAGGCATTACCACGCGCCAAGCCGCGCAAGCCCTAAAAGGCACAATGTTATGTGCGGCACGGCATAATTTGCCATCATTAGATAAAGAAGATGCGTTTTATCATGCCGATTTAATCGGGTTGTGTGCGCGCACCGCAGATGGCCAATCGCTTGGCGAAATTATTGGTGTGCATAATTTTGGCGCGGGTGATTTGTTAGAGATTACCAGATATGGTGAGGG
>JBPCVS010000147.1:0-6329 GCA_051010295.1 Parvibaculales bacterium
CATATAGGCCATATTTTCCACCAGCCCCAAAACTGGAATATCGGTTTTTTCAAACATACCAATAGCGCGGGTAACATCGGCCAGTGCCAATGCGCTAGGCGTTGAAACAATCAGCGCGCCACTGACAGGAATACGTTGCGCCATAGTCAGTTGAATATCGCCAGTGCCGGGCGGCATATCAATCACCAAAATATCCAATGGCGGCCACACCACATCATTAAGCATTTGCAACAGCGCGCTTTGCACCATCGGCCCGCGCCATATCATGGCTTGTTCTGGCGACACCAAAAAGCCAATTGACATGGTGGCAACCCCGAATCGGTCAATCGGCACAAGTTTGTTTTTCTCTGTTTCTGATTCAATCAATTCTGGCTTTTCAGTAATGTTCAATAGTTGCGGTATAGATGGCCCATAAATATCGGCATCAAGCAGCCCGATTTTTAGCCCCGCCTGTTGCAAGGCCAGTGCCAAATTAACCGCAATCGTGGATTTGCCAACCCCGCCTTTGCCACTGGCCACAGCCACCACCGCACCGATGCGATTAAATATCTCTGGTATTTCACGATTAGGCGGCGGCCTCATATTTGCGGTGTTTGGTGGCGGTGCTGCTGAGTCTGATTTTTCAGATTGCGTGGAAGGGCGATGCGTTGTCATCACGCAACTCACAGACACAACGCCCGCCACCGCGCTTGCCGCTTGCTCGGTGGCTTGGTGCAAGCCTTCCAATGAGCCACCCAATGTATCAGGGTCAATACCCGTTACATCAAGCAAAAAGCTGACTTTTCCTTGTTCTACAACCAGCTCTTGCACGCGTTGCGCGCTTACAATATCGCCACGCACAGGGTCGGCTATTTTCGCCAAAGCCGTGCGAATATCGTCTGGTGTTACACTGGTTTTATTGCCACGCATGTAGAAACCTTTCAAAAACACTTGAAACATTGCAGTTTATTCCCCACATATAGCGAGTGAACAGATAGAACAATGATTTTTCGCACCCATATTTTGGGCGCATATTGATTATAATGGAATTTATGGAGATTTGCATGGCTTGGGAAAATAATTCGGGCAACGGCCAACACCACAACCAAAACCCTTGGGAAAATGGTAGTTCAGGCGGGGGTAGGCCGGGCGGTGGCGGCCCACGCAGGCCAAATAATCCGCCAGATTTAGACGCACTTATCAATAATTTGCAGGCACGTTTGCGCGATATTTTGCCGGGCGGGGTTGGCGGTGCTTCTAGCTTTATTTTTATTTTGGCGATTCTTATTTTGATTTGGGGGCTAAGCGGCTTTTATCGTGTGCAAGCCGATGAGCAGGGCGTCGTGTTGCGTTTTGGAAAATTTTATTCCCAAACCAGCCCTGGCCTCAATTATCATTTACCATGGCCGATTGAAACGGTGCTAACACCCAAAGTAACCATTGTTAACCGCGTTGATATTGGTATGCGCGCTGGCGATGACCGCCGCAGCGCGGGCATTATCCGCGATGTACCAGAAGAAAGTTTGATGCTGACAGGGGACGAAAATATCGTTGATGTTGATTTTTCGGTTTTCTGGGTGATTGATAATGCGGCCAATTATTTATTTAATATCCAAAACCCCAATGGCACGGTGAAAGCGGTGGCCGAAAGCACGATGCGTGAGATTATCGGCCAGAATGATATTCAGCCTGTTTTGACTGAGCAACGACAAAAAAACGAAGAGCAGGTGAAAGCATTGATGCAAAAAACGTTGAATGAATATGGCGCGGGTATCGGCATTACGCAGGTGAAAATGCAAAAAGTTGACCCTCCTTTGGCGGTGATTGACGCTTTCCGCGATGTGCAGGCCGCCCGTGCCGACCAAGAGCGCGCCCGCAATGAGGCCAATAGCTATGCCAATCGCGTTGTGCCAGAGGCGCAGGGCGAGGCGGTGCGTATTCGCCGTGAGGCCGAGGCTTATCTTGCCCAAACCGTTGCCGAAGCCGATGGCGAGGCCACGCGCTTTGCCAGCATTTATGAAGAATATCGCAACGCCCAAAATGTGACGCGCCAACGCATGTTTTTAGAAACTTTGGAGCGCGTGCTGGCGGGAACAAATAAAGTTATTATTGACCAAGAAAAAGGTGGCGTTATTCCGTATTTACCGCTTGATAGGCTTGGCCGTGATGCTGCAAAGGAGGCAAGACAATGAAACATATATTAACAATTTTAAGTGTTGTTTTGGTGCTGGCTTTGGCAATATTGGCTTTTTCTAGCCTGTTCACTGTTCACCAAACGCAACAAGCATTGGTGCTACAATTTGGCGATCCGCGCCGCGTGGTTACTGATCCGGGCCTACATTTCAAATTGCCTTTTGTGCAAAATGTGGTGCTTATTGATAAGCGCATTTTGGATTTGGACACCCCTGCGGAAGAACTGATTGCTTCTGACCAAAAACGGCTGGTGGTTGATGCTTTCACGCGCTATCGCATTGTCGCGCCCTTGCAATTTTATAAATCTTTACGCAATGAAAGGCGGGCGCGTTCGCGGTTGGCGGCGATTGTGTCATCATCTATGCGGTCGGTTTTGGGTGAAGAAGAATTTCAGGCCGTTGTGCGCGATAAGCGCAATGAGTTGATGTTACGCATCCGCGATTTGGTCAACCAGCAGGCGGCAGATTTCGGCATTGAGATTGTTGATGTGCGTATCCGCCGCGCCGATTTGCCAGAGGCCAATAGCCAAGCGATTTATCGGCGCATGCAAACTGAACGCGAGCAGGAAGCGGCTGAGTTTCGTGCGCGTGGACAAGAAGTCTCACGCGCTATCCATGCGCAAGCCGATAAGCAAGTGACCGTTTTGTTGGCACGTGCCACCCGCGATAGTGAGATTATTCGCGGGCAAGGCGATGCTTGTCGCAATCGCGTTTTTGCCGCCTCTTTTGGGCAAGACCCTGATTTTTTCGCCTTTTACCGCTCTATGCAGGCCTATGATAAAGCCTTGCTTGACGATTCTACTACAATGGTGCTGTCGCCAGATAGTGCGTTTTTTCAGTTCTTGAAAGACCCGAATAGCCGCCTTGCCGAAACCAAACAGGGCAATGTAGAAAATCGTCAACAGCTGGATATTGCGAGTTTGCTGGCGGGTAATCAAAGCCTAAGCGGTCGGTTATGCCCTGAAATTACACCCGATGCCGAAAGCGGCACGGCAAATTAATATCTTTGCTTCATGTATCTGCTAGAAAATCTGCTTCTTGTTATCGGTCTTGTGTTGGCTTTTGAGGGCGCACTCTATGCCCTTTTTCCGACATTTTTGCGTTCTATGTTGCGCCAAATGGAAACGATAAGCGATAATGCCATGCGGATTGGCGGCGTTGTGGCTTTGCTTTGCGGGGTTGGGCTTGTTGCTCTTGTTTCTTAAAGTGCCAATGATTGGCGATATGATTGAGGTGAGGAAATGATTGGACATTTTAATTTAACAGCTTTGGTGCTGGCTTTTGTTGTTTTTGTGTTGCCAGCTTCTTCGCGCCCGATGCCCAATGGTTTTGCCGACCTTGCAGAAAGTCTTGTGCCGTCGGTGGTTAACATTTCTACAACGGCCACTGTGCAACGCAGTGCGGGGCCAGGCCAACCGCCCTTTAATGATTTTTTTGAAGAGTTTTTCCGCGACCGCCGCATGCCGCAACGCAAACATAAAGTGTCTTCATTGGGGTCGGGTTTTGTTATTGACCCGAATGGCATCATCATTACCAATAATCATGTTATTGAAGAAGCCGATGAAATTACCGTGAATTTTTCTGATGGTAGCAAATATGAAGCCAAAATTTTGGGGCGCGACCCAAAAACCGATATTGCCGTTCTTAAAGTTGAAGCCAAAAAGCCATTGCCCTTTGTGCCGATGGGGGACAGCAAAAAAGTGCGGGTTGGCGATTGGGCTATTGCTATCGGCAATCCTTTTGGGTTGGGCGGCTCTTTGTCGGCAGGCATTATTTCTGCGGTCAATCGCGACATTAATTCTGGCCCCTATGATAGTTTTATCCAAACCGATGCCGCCATCAATCGTGGCAATTCGGGTGGGCCGCTTTTTAACATGGATGGTGAGGTGATTGGCGTTAATTCGGCTATTATTTCGCCTTCTGGCGGGTCGGTTGGTATTGGCTTTGCCATTCCGTCAAATCTTGCCTCCAATATTATTGGGCAGTTGCAAAAATATGGCGAAACACGGCGCGGCTGGTTGGGGGTGCGTATTCAGCAAGTCACTGATGAGCTGGCGGGAAATTTGGGTTTAGATAAGCCGCATGGTGCGCTGGTGTCGGAAATTTCGCCCGATAGTCCAGCCGAAAAAGGTGGGCTTAAAGTTGGCGATGTTATTGTGCGCTTTGATGGCAAAAAAGTGCCGCACATGCGCGATTTGCCGCGCATTGTAGCGGATACGGAGGTTGATACAGAGGTTTTGGTTGAAGTGATGCGGCGGGGTAAAAAACGCAAATTACGCATTGTTACAGGCCGCCTTGATGAGCCAAATTTGGTGCGCACTGGCAATGATAATCAGCAACAATCAAAAAAGGGTAATGGCCAGACAATTCTTGGTATGCGGTTGACCAATCTGGATGCCCGCACGCGGTCGGAAATGGATTTACCCGAAGAGATGATTGGCACTTTGGTAAGCGATGTTGACCCCGATGATCGCGGCTTTGAAAATGGCATAAGGCGCGGCGATATTATTGTAGAAATTGCCCAAAACCCAACGCCCAATGTTGCGGCCACCATTGCCGCTTTTAAGGCCGCCCAAAAAGCTAAAGCCAACAGCGTATTAGTGCTGGTTAACTCACGCGGCAGTTTGCGCTTCGTTTCTTTTAAGCTGCGCAATTAACTCCAATAACAAATTAAGGAGTGGCAAATTCACTTTTAGCAATACCTTGCAAATAAAGCAGAGCGGTTAAATCGCCATGCTCAATGCGAAACTGAGCGGCCTGTGCTACGATGGGCTTGGCGTGATATGCCACGCCAAGCCCCGCACTTTCCAGCATTGCTAAATCATTGGAGCCATCGCCAACCGCCAAAGCATCGGCTGGGGTAAGGTGCAATTCAGCGCACCAACGCACCATAATTTCGGCTTTGGCGGCACGGCCTAAAATTGGTTCGTCAATCGTGCCAGTTAGTTGGCCATTTGCAATATGCCAATCATTGCACCAATAGCGGTGAAAACCCAGCCGCTTGGCAATGCGGCTGGCAAAATATTCAAACCCGCCTGATACCAAGCCGCAATGGGCTTGGCGGCCGCGCATGGTGGCCAGCAAAATCTGCGCCCCCGACATTAAAGAAATACCATTTTCATATAAATCCAACAGCGCGGTTTCGGGTAGCCCCGCCAATAGTTGCACCCGCGCTTGCAGTGCGCTTTCAAAATCCAGCTCACCGCGCATAGCGCGGCGGGTAATTTTGGCCACTTTTTCGCCCATGCCGCATTGATGCGCCAGCTCGTCCAGACATTCTTGTTCAATAATGGTGGACTCCAAATCCGCCACCAGCAGGCTTTTTTGTCGCTTTTGCGCAGGCACAATGTTAATATCAATCGGCGCATTTTTAAGGCTGGCTTTAATGGCTTCTATATTATTTTTGGCACTATCATTGAGGGCGTATTCCACCGCTTCGCCTTCGCCTAACACATTGGGTGGCGGCAGATATTGGCGCAGCTTGTCCAACAGCGCGTGGCTTAAAATATCGCGCTCTGGTGCGGCGGTGAGTAGCAAAAATTCTTTTGTCATGCCTATAAACCCATTAAAATAACTCAATGACCAAAACGTCCATTGATAATCTTGTGCCTATTCTTATTGCAGGCCCGACCGCAAGCGGCAAGTCTGCATTGGCCTTGCAGTTGGCCGAAAAATATGACGGCATTATCATTAACGCTGATTCCATGCAGGTCTATGCGGTTTTGCAAATTATTACAGCGCGGCCACAATTAGATGAGCTTAAAGCCGCCCCACATCAGCTGTATGGCTATGTGCCACCTGATGCACCCTATAGTGTGGCGCGTTGGCAAAATGCGGCACTGGCCGAAATTGCCCAAGCACAAGATAAAGGCAAGCGGCCAATTTTGGTGGGCGGCACGGGGCTATATTTTACGCGGCTCACCACCGGGCTGGTTAAAGTGCCGCATATCGCGCCCCACATACGCGAAACTTTACGCGCCCGAAAACAGCGCGAAGGCAATGCGCCATTATATGAAGAATTGACCCAGCTAGACCCCGTGCTGGCGGCGCGTTTGCCGCCAAGTGATAGCCAGCGCATTTTGCGCGGGCTAGAAGTCGCATTGGCCACTGGCACCCCCTTATCAGCTTGGCAGAAACAAGCCGCCCCGCCATTTTTAA
>JBPCVS010000148.1:0-3842 GCA_051010295.1 Parvibaculales bacterium
CTCAATTCAACCGAATTTGCGGTGTATTATCAAAATTATACCAGCCGTATCCCTTATGCGTCCATGATTGCTTATCAACCAGTGGTTGGGCCAAATGTTACCAACCCCAATGCCAGTTCAACCCTACGTGGCGTGACTGCGGCAGGGTGCACTGGAATTTATGCCGCAACTGGTGGGTTTATTAGTAATGCCAATACGCTGGGCGTTTATGCCCAAGATATAACAGGCATTGGTAAAGAGCTTAACGCGAGACTTGCTCCCGGCATTGTTGGCACAGATGTGGTGGAGAGTGGTGAGGTAACAGGAAGAACCTATGCTTTGGCTGGCGGCACTCTTGACGATGATGTCGTTGCCCTCATAGATGCAGCTCACGCAAACGCGACTATGGCAGGGGTGGCTTTTAACCATGACGGTGACGATGGCACAACACCAGCACAAGCTATCACTAAGGATAATCTTAGGGATTTGTTGGGTGCGGCTCTTGACCTACCAAAAGATGCTGATGGCAATAGTTCACTGGCTGCAGGGGCTGTTACTGGTTGTCTGGCAACTTATGCCCAAGCAACGGGTGGGGCGTTGTTGCCAACGGGTGCGTCCACCATTGTAACGCGCTATCAAATTGGTTTTAATGCGCAATATCCCGAAGATATTGAAGTTTATGGCTTAAGCTTCAACACCACTGCTTTTGGCTGGGGTGTGCAGGGCGAAATTGCTTATCGTGATAATATGCCTCTGCAATTAGATACTGATGCACTTTCTATTGCGGCTATTGCGGCTTCTTGTGCTTGGGAGAATTTCAGCGCGGCGGCGGGAACTTATTATGGTTTGCAAACTATCGAAAGCACCTGTAGCAATCATAGCGCAAACGGCACTGTGTTTGATGGGTTTGTGCGCGAAAAAGTCTATAATATAGATATTGGCACCACCGCCACTTTCACCCGCTCTAACCCAGTGGTGAGTGCATTGGGCGCAGATTTGGGCGTGTTTTTAACCGAATTGGGCTATATTAATGCGCCAAATGCCGAAGATTATACTGTTCCAAATACACAGGCCGTTCCTGGACTGGGCGCGAGCAGTCGTGTGCCGCGTTTGTCCAATCTGTGTAGCAGTGGTTCAGATTTGCCTTTGGGTGGCGTGTTTGCACTTGACCCACGCGGGCCACTAACTGCTGGCAACGCGCAAGACCACACCCAGCCAACCGAAATATGCCGCGCGACCGAAGAAAGCTCAGGCATCGTATTATTCGGTTATCTGCAATATAACAATGTGTTTGGCTCGGCCATTGGCCTGCGCCCAACCTTTGCTTATCAGCGCGGCATTGATGGACGTTCGCCATCACCTGCAGGCAGTTTTATTGAGGATAATGAATCATTATCACTGAGTGTAACGGCTGAATATCAAGCCAAATGGACGGCATCACTGGGCTATACAATGTATGATGGTGATGTGTTATATAACCGAAATGTTGACCGCGATTATCTCTCGGCCAGTGTTTCTTATGCGTTTTAATCAGCGTCAGCTCGGCACAGGTTTGCCCTGTGCCGAACACGCAAATCTGGAGGAGACAAAAATGACCAGAAAAAATATCTTATCCGCCTTGACGCTGGGCTTGACGTTGGGGCTTATCGCCCCAGCTTTGGCCGAAGTGCCAACATCAGTGGCCAATCGCTTGGGCAAAGACCTAACCCCAATGGGCTCAGAAAAAGCTGGCTCTAAAGCCGGTGTGCCAAGCTGGACAGGCCGTGTGCTTAATGGCGCGCCCCTGCTGGCAAATTATCAAGGGGGCGCATTGCCAAACCCCTACCCCAATGATAGGGCACAATTCACCATTACCCCCGCCAATGCCGAGCAATATGACCGCCATTTGACGGCTGGACAAAAAGCCATGTTGGCCACCTATCCAAGCACTTATAAAATGAATGTTTATAAGTCGCGCCGCAACTGCACCTATCCAAATTTTGTGTATGAAGCAAGCAAGCGCAACGCCATGGTTGGCAAATTGGTAGATGGCGGCAATGGCATCTCCGAGGCCATTATGTCCGCGCCTTTCCCAATTCCAAATAATGGACTAGAAATTGTGTGGAATCACACATTGCGCTATCGTGGCGAACGCATTGCTCGCGACTTCAACTATGCCGCACCAACGGCAGGGGGCGACTACACGCTCACCTTCACGCGTGACGAAGTGGTGTTCCCATATTCTAATGCCAAAAATAAACGCGCCGAAGATTTGGACAATATCTCAATCTATTTTGTGGCCTATACATCCGCCCCAGCCAGACGCGCTGGCTCTGTGGTGTTGGTGCATGAAACGCTTAATATGGCACGTGAAGGCCGCAAAGCATGGACCTATAGCCCCGGCACACGCCGTGTGCGCCGCGCCCCAAATATCGCCTATGACAACCCAATCACCAATGGTGACGGGCTGGCGACATCTGACCAATATGATGGCTATAATGGCGCGCCCGACCGCTATGACTGGACTGTTTTAGGCAAAATGGAAAAATACTCAATCCAGAATAATTACGATGTCAATATGACACCAGCCGAAGATTTGATTAAAGCCAGCCATGCCAACCAAAACCCAGTGCGCTATGAATTGCGCCGCCAATGGGTTGTGCAAGGCGCGCTCAAATCTAATGCGCGGCATATTTATGCAACCCGCGTGTTGCGTATGGACGAAGATAGCGGCCAAACAACAGGTGGCGAAATGTATGATGGACGTGGCGAATTGTGGCGTATCCAAGAAGTTGGACAAGCCCCAGACTATCGCCCAGAAGCCCAAACATGCTGGACAACAGGCGGCGAGTGGATTTATGACTTGCTGGCTGGACGTTATCTTGTTCTGCAGTTGAAATCTGGCCGTCCGGCCAACATTGTAAGCGGTTTGGAATATCTGACACCAGATTATTACACACCAGCCAATGTGCGCCGTCTAGGACGTTAATTTTTGCCAGCATTGCTTAAGGCAAAGCTGAATTAAGATAAAGGGCGGTGCAATATGTGCCGCCCTTTTTATGTGCCTTAAAAATTGCGCATAGGGAAAAAAATGATGGATATTTGGGAAAATATACCCGACTGGCCAGATGGCTTGCGGGTGGCGCGCAAAAACAAAGTGGCACATGTCGTGTTAGAACGTGGCGATGGGCTCAATCCATTGTCGGCAGATATTATGACAGGACTGCGCGATATTGCGCGTTGGCTTAAAACTGATATTTCCACCCATGCGATTATTTTGCGCGGCAATCCAGTTTTTTCGGCAGGTGCCGATTTGCGCGACCCTGATATGCGAAGCGACCATTTGCCCAAATTAGAACAACGCCAACGACTGCTGTTGGGGCCTGATATGTGCGCGGCATGGGAAGCACTGGAGCAAATCACTATTGCCGCCATTGAAAGCCATTGCATTGGTGGCGCGTTGGCTTTGGCGGTGGCGTGTGATTGGCGCGTTTGTGCGGCTTCTGCCAATTTGTGCCTGCCAGAAATTCCGCTTGGCATCAATATGAGCTGGCAAGCCAACCCGCGCCTCACCGCATTGATTGGGCCAGCCCGCGCCAAAAAATTGATTATTTTGGGCGAGGCCATCGCGCCCGACCAAGCATTAAGCTGGGGGCTGATTGATGAACTGGTTGATGATGACAAAAGCTTGGCGGCGGCTGAAAATCTGGCCGCCAAAGTGGTTGCTCTGCCGCCTGTGCCAGTGCGCATGAGCAAGCAAGCCGTCAATGCGCATGCCTACGCACTCAATTATGTTGCCTCTTTTATGGATCGTGAGCAATACGCTCTATTGACGGGTTCGGAAGAAAATAAAACCGCAATCCGCACCGCACTTAATCGCAAAA
>JBPCVS010000149.1:0-13006 GCA_051010295.1 Parvibaculales bacterium
ATAGAAAAAATGCAAAGCCCGAAACATTGGTTTGGTGAGAAAATAAAACCAGCCCCAATCAATCATTAAATCAAAACGCTCAATGCCTGTATCGGCATAAGCGTCAATCGCCTCCACCACTTTTGCACCTGCGAAAAATTGGCTTGTTACACTAACAGACGCACCTTGCGGCACGGCGCGTCCGCCCAGCAAATAATCGGTGTTATAACGTTCGTTGGTTGTGCCAATGCCAGTGCTAGTGATTGCGCCAGTGATTGTGTGGCCTGTAAAACGCGCCCCATATTTTTCATCTTGCGGCGGCACAAGCGTTGTTGCCCAATATTTGTCGGTAATGCCCAGCCAGCCACCAATAGCATCTTGTTTGAAAACACCATCTTCAACCAAATCATCATAATCATGTTCAACCAGCCCCGCTTCGCCCAAAAAACCCACCGCGCCTTCATGGAGAATAAATAAATTGGTGGTTTGCGGCCGCCCCGTGCGGGTGATTTGCCCAAAAGGATAAAGCGTCACATTTTTATTGGTCTTATTGCTTACGCTTTGGGTGATGGTGAACATATAATTTTCATCAACGCCAATATGCTGTTTTAGCACCAGCCCTTCGGGGGTGGTGTGTTGCAAAGTGATGGGGGTGGTCGGGGTAAGAATTGTGCCTTCAAGTAATTGCCATTGGCTATTTTCATCAGGCAGGGTGAGGGCCTCGCCAGCCGCCCCAGCAGCCGCCACCCAGCCATGATTAATATACCAATTTGATGCGCCCCCGCCCACCAGCAAAGGCTGTTGGGGCGCACCGCTTTGCGCGGTTTCGCGGTATTCTTGCAAAATAAGGTCGTCAAAACGCGCCCCAATTAAAGCCAGCGAGCCAACCAGTTTTGGGGTAACAATGCGCACTCTTTTTCCCTGCGGATTGGGCTGCGATTGTGGCGCAATGTTTGGCACATTAAATTCATTACCCGCAGAGATATTGGGCACCGTCGGTGCAATAGGCGCATCGGACGTATTTTGTGCTATCTGGTCGGCCTGTTTTGCCAATGTTGCCTGTTGGGCGGCTTGTTGGGCGCGCTCATCTGCCATGCGTGGCTCAATCACAAAAAACTGCCAAGCCAGCAATACGCCTAGCGATAACACCACTGCCAACAAAAAATTATTCTGGTCGTTCATCAACCCTATCTCCTAATTTGTGAATCGCTTTGAGTGCCGATTTTAATTCGCCTTTCAGCCTGCGCCAATCTAGCCCCCGCGTATGCACCCGCCCCACCAGCACATAATCAAACCCCGCATGGCCATATTGCGGCAAAATCTCTTGGGCTGCAGCGCGCAAGCGGCGGCGGGTGCGATTGCGCATAACAGCATTGCCCACTTTTTTGCTGGCGGTTAGGCCAAAACGTGGCGGGGCTTTATCTTGGCGGTTGCGTGCTTGTAGCACAAAGCCGCGCCGCACTTGTCGGTCGCCTTTTGCGGTTGCTAGAAAATCGCGGCGGACGCGCAAGCCGTCCAACCCTTTGACAAAACGTACCATCGGGAAAAATCAAGCAGTTAAGTTTTTGCGTCCACGCGCCCGTCGCCGCGCCAAAATTTGGCGGCCACTTTTGGTTGCCATACGCAACCGAAAACCATGTCGGCGCTTACGCACAAGATTACTCGGTTGAAAAGTCCGTTTCACGTCACTTGCTCCCTGCCGATGGCATTTCCCTATCTTTTAATAGGGTAAAAATATATGCCCATTTAATAGGATATATTTTTATTTAATAAAACATATTTCCCATTTAATAATGGGATAAAATCCAATGAGGCGGATTTAACTAAAAATGAGCATAAAGTCAACATTTGAGCGGCATCACTTTTGACTTATGTTATATGTGATTGACCCTTTGGAGGAATTTATTCAATGCGTTTTCAAAATTTTTCACCCGCGCACCGCCGCATAGTGCTGTTGATGGGTGCTTTGCTGGCCATTATGGGCTTTTTTATGTTTGATTTGAACAGCTATCTTAGCTATCAGGCATTGGCCGAAAATGAAGCATGGCTAAAGGCGCAAGTGCGCGCAGCACCTTTTGTGGCCGCGCTGATTTATATGCTGGTTTATATTGTGGTGGTGGCTTTGTCTTTGCCCGGCGCATTATGGCTCACTTTAAGCGGCGGCTTATTGTTCGGCACATTGATTGGCGGCACACTCACCGTTTTTGCGGCCACCATTGGGGCGTGTTTGCTGTTTTTGGCGGCGCGGTTTTTGGTGGGTGATATGTTGCGCATGCGTTTTGGTGCGCGCACGGCCAAATTTGAGGCCGCTTTCAACCGCGATGCGGTTTCTTATTTGCTGGTATTGCGGCTGGTGCCAATTTTTCCATTTTTTATTGTCAATCTTGGCGCGGCATTGGTAGGGGCGCGCTTTTCCATTTTCGCCCTCACAACATTTTTTGGCATTATGCCCGCAACTTTTGTTTTTGCTTCTATCGGCAATGGTATATCGGTGGTGTTGCAGGCTGGCAGTCGCCCCGATTTATCAATCATAACGCAACCGCAAATTATGCTACCATTGCTGGCTTTTGCCGCACTTTCTTTAGCCCCAATTATTTGGCGGCGCATAAAGCCCAAACAGGCGGCCAAACAGGAGAAAGAAAATCCGCATGGCTAAATTGTTGAAAACTGATATTTGCATTATTGGCGGCGGCTCAGGCGGGCTTTCAGTGGCGGCGGGTGCCGCGCAAATGGGCGCAGATGTGGTGTTGGTGGAGGGTGATAAAATGGGCGGCGATTGCCTCAATAGTGGGTGTGTGCCGTCCAAAGCTTTGCTGGCGGCGGCTGATTTGGCGCATAGCGCGAAGCGGTTTCAAACATTTGGACTGCATGGCAACCCGCCCCGCGTTAATTTTGCCGAAGTGATGGCGCATGTGCGCGACATTATCGCAGGCATTGCGCCGATGGATAGTGTGGAGCGGTTTAATGGGCTAGGCGTAAAAGTGATAGAAGGCAGTGGCCGCTTTATCAATCCGCGCATATTGGCTGTTGGCCAGCTGCATATTCGCGCCAAAAGATTTGTTATTGCGACGGGCTCAAACGCCTATGTGCCGCCAATACGCGGCTTGGCGCAGGTGCCATTTTTGACCAATGAAACATTGTGGGATTTGACTATTTGCCCCGACCATTTGTTGATTATTGGCGGCGGCCCGATTGGCATTGAGATGGCGCAGGCTTTTGTGCGGCTTGGGGCGCGGGTGAGTGTGTTAGAAAGCCAAAAAATGCTGGCGCGTGAAGACCCTGAATTGACCGCCTATATGCTGGATGAACTTAAATCTTGCGGGGCGCAACTGCACGAAAATGTGCAAATTGAAGCCGTCAACAATGCCAGTGCAAAACCCAATTCAGATATTGTGATTGATACCGATAAGGGGCAATTTGTCGGTTCGCATTTATTGGTGGCGGCGGGGCGCAAGCCCAATGTTAAATCGCTCAATTTGGCGGCGGCGGGTGTGGCATTGACCGATGAGCCGTTGCCCGCCATTGCCACCAATGCGCATTTGCAAAGCAGCAACCGCAAAATTTTCGCGCTTGGCGATGTTATTGGCGGGCCGCAATTCACCCATGCGGCGGGCTATCAGGCGGGTATCATCATTCGCAATATATTGTTTTTTATGCGCGCTAAAGTTGATTATCGCGCTTTGCCGCGTGTAACCTATGGTGCGCCAGAGCTGGCACATGTGGGCCTAAACGAAGCGCAAGCGCGTAAAAAATTTAGCGATATAAGATGTTTGCGCTGGCCATTTGATGAAAATGATCGCGCCCGCACCGAACGCGACAGGGTTGGTATGGTTAAAATTATTGTCCACAAAAATGGCCGCATTTTGGGTGCGTCTATTGTTGGGCGTGGCGCGGGCGATTTGCTGGCACCATGGGTGTTGGCGGTGGAAAAAAATCTATCTATCGCGGTGATGGCGCGGCTTATCGCGCCTTACCCAACCCGCAGCGAGGCGGGCAAACGCGCTGCTGGCGATTATTACACGCCCACCTTGTTTAGCCCCCGCACCCGCAAAATTGTAAAATTCCTCTCCTTATTTCGCCGATTTTAACATGGGTGAGGCGACACAAATAATAACCGGCAAGCGCAATGATATAAGCGACATTGCTGGCCTAAACATTGGCGCGGCGCATGATGAAAAGGTGCGCACAGGCGTAACCCTGATTGTGCCGCACCACGCGGCAGTGGCGGCTTGTGCGGTTTCGGGCGGTGGCACTGGCACACGAGAGACCGATGCCCTAAAGCCAGAAAATCTGGTGTCTCATGCTGATGCGATTGTGCTGGCGGGGGGGTCGGTTTTTGGGTTGGAGGCGGCCTCTGCCCTCACCAATATTATGGCGGCACAGGGGCGCGGTTTTCCCACAGGGGCGGCTTTGCCCTCACCGATTATTCCCGCCGCGATTTTGTTTGATATGGCCAATGGCGGCAACAAAGATTGGGCTGATGCGCCGCCCTATGGCGGGCTGGCACGGGCGGCTTATGCGGCGCGTAATACAGATGTGCAGCAGGGCAATTTTGGCGCGGGCTATGGCGCATTGGCCGGCCAGCTCAAAGGCGGCCAAGGCAGTGCGTCGGCTTGCATGGCCAATAACGCCGCCAGCATAGTCGGCGCATTGGTGGTGGCCAATCCAGTTGGCGCGGTGGTGGATGATGACGGGCGGTTTTTTGCGCAGCCGCTTGCAATGCAACAAAATGGAGCGTTGGAATTTGGCCATGCCAGCCGCGCTGGGGAGGCGGCGCAAATTGGCGGCCAGCACCCATTTGCCAACAGCAAATTGAGCGGCTTGGCACCCATGCAAAACACCTCAATCGGGGTGGTGGCGGTGGCGGCAGATTTGTCGGTTGCCGAAGCGAGACGGCTGGCAATTATGGCGCAAGATGGGTTGGCGCGTGCCATTCGCCCGGTCCACACGCCTTTTGATGGCGACACAATTTTTGTGTTGGCCACTGGCGAACATAAATTGGCGGGCGAGGCGGCGGCACGGCCAGCCGCGCTGGCGGTGTTGGGTGCGTTGGCGGCGGATTGCGTGGCGCGGGCGGTGGCGCGGGCGGTCTGGCAGGCGCAAACATTGGGCGATATGATTTGCTATCATGAGCAATTTAAGCCCTAGCCACGCCCCACAGACAACTTGCAATCATTCCCATAAATCAGTAAGACAAACGCACACTAAACCCGAATAATGGGTTAGTGATGGCAAACGCACCGGTAGCTCAGCTGGATAGAGCACCAGACTACGAATCTGGGGGTCGGGGGTTCGAATCCTCCCCGGTGCGCCACTCTCTTTATTATTGGTTTAATTCCCTCACGTTTCGGTGGCTATTCAACACTATATATGGCGTTTTATAAATATATTTAACGCTATATATGGATTATAGGGCCGAATCAGCTAAATGTGACAAATTGGCACAAATGGAGAGTGTTTATGGCATGCAAAATCTGCTGAACAATTTGAAAGCATTATTGGCACAAAATTCGCGTTTTATGGCGGATGATAAGCTTTTGAAAAACACTATCGTGGAAGCCGCGCTCAAGCCAGATAGTGATTTGCTTGAATTGTTGCTTAGTGATGCCACTATCAAAGAGCATTTTTTCACCAAAGTTTCTGGCACATTGGTTTTTGACAAGGTGAAATTCCACGAATTTGTATCCAATAAGCAATTTTTGCAAGATTCCTATACGGCTTTCAAAAATCGTCTGGGCTTGGGTGATGGCAAAGCTTTTTTGAAAGAGAGCAAAGATGTTGTGCTGTCATGGGCGTATAAAGATTGTGTGCTGGAAGGCGGCATGACAAAGCTGGAAGACGACATGGCAAAAGAAGACAAAGCCCATGATGAGATTTTTTATAACACCACGCTTGCACCAGATGATATTACCCGCCTGACGGATAAAAAGGTTTTTACCAATTTTGAGTTTTGGGATGGCGCGGCGGTAAAGGCTAAAAAATCAAAAAAGGTAAAGAGCATTGAGCAGTCGGAAAATCTGCTGATTAAAGGCAATAATCTGCTCGCATTATACTGCTTGAAACACCGCTATGCTGGCAAAGTGAAACTCATCTATATTGACCCGCCTTATAATACGGGAAATGATAGTTTCCGTTATAATGATAGTTTTAATCATTCAACATGGCTGACTTTTATGAAAAATCGGCTGGAAATTGCACGAGAATTATTGAGCGATGATGGGGTTATTTTTGTGCAGTGTGATGATAATGAACAGGCGTATTTGAAAGTATTGATGGATGAAGTTTTTAATAATAGTAAATTTTTGAATACAATATCTATTAAAGCGAAAGTGAGTGCTGGTGCTAGTGGTGGTGGTGAAGATAAAAGAATGAAGAAAAACATTGAGTATATACATTGCTATTATAAAGACTCATTTTCGATGTTTCACGATGTGTATAAGCAAACAGAAATAGAAGCATATATAGAGTCCATGAAAAATGAAGGAAAGAGCTTCAAATACACGCAGGTTCTAGTTTCAGCAGGAGAAAAAAAACATGCAAAGACCATAAAAGACGGGTCTGGAGAAAATATAAAAATTTATAAGCACACTGGAATTATAACCAAGACAGTTTCTCAGATTCAGAAAGATGAAAATTTGACAGTTGAGCAAGTATATCAAAAATATTTTCATGAAATTTATACTACCACCAATGCACAAAGTTCAATAAGGCAGAGGGTATGGGATGCGGTTGGCAATGCAAATGATTTTTATAGTATAGAATATATCCCTAAATCAGGGCGGGATAAAGGGAATTTAACAACCCTTTATTATACAGGTAAGAAAAAAGTTTTATTGATATGGTTCTCTAATACGGCCTTCATCAATGACAAGAACAATGTAATTAAAAAAGAAAAATATGGAACATTTTGGGATGGCATAAATTACAATAATCTCAATAAAGAGGGGGGGATTATTTTTAGTTCAGGCAAAAAGCCAGAGCAATTAATTAAGAGGGTAATAGATGTTTCTACTAATGCAAACGACATTGTTTTAGATTTCTTTGCGGGCTCTGGCACAACCCCTGCGGTGGCGCACAAAATGGGGCGGCGATGGATCGCCGTTGAGCAGATGGATTATATCAAAGATTTACCAGAAGCACGGCTGCGGAAAGTTGTTGAGGGTGAACAAGGGGGTATTTCCAAAAGCGTTAACTGGAAAGGCGGCGGCGACTTCATCTATTGCGAGATTATGGAATGGAATGAAGTTTATATGCAGGATATTCGCGCCGCCAAAAACACTGCGGCTTTAATGAAAATCTATAAAAAGATGAAAGATGAGCCATTTATGCGCTATGAGGTTGATATGTCTGCCTGTGAGGGCACAGACTTCAAAAAACTGGATTTTGCCGAACAACAAAAAGCCCTTATCGCTTGCATTGAAATGAATCATCTTTATGTCAATGCCAGCGAGATGGATGATGGCCGTTTTAAGGTTGCCGATGCGGACAAAAAACTAACCCGACAATTCTATGATGGGAAAGGGTAAGCCGCGATGAACGCCGTCCAAAATACGCAAGCACTTGCCGAACAATTTGACGGGTTAGAAAGTCTTGGCGCGTTAGACAAAGAAATTCCGCCGCATATTTTGGATAATTTGAACCCCGATTTTGCCTTGCGCCCCTATCAAGAATCTGCCCTTAAACGTTTTCTCTATTATGCGGATTATCCGAAACGACCAGAGCCTTCACATATTTTGTTTGAGATGGCCACCGGAAGCGGCAAAACGCTGATAATGGCGGCTCTCATATTGGATTTATATCAGCGCGGCTATCGCAATTTTATGTTTTTTGTCCATGCCATCAATATCATTGAGAAAACAAAAGATAATTTTTTGAACAATCGCTCATCAAAATATCTGTTTGCCCAAAAAATTATTATTGATGACAAAGCGGTGAATATTCGCCCAGTTGAGAATTTTGATGAGGCCAATCCAGATGATATAAATATCCATTTCACAATAATTCACGGTTTGCATAGTCGCCTCAATAAGCCGTCTGAAAATACTGTTACCTATGAAGATTTTGCAGGGCGCGAAATTATTCTGCTATCCGATGAAGCACACCATACAAACGCATTGACAAAAAGCACACTCACAAAAGCTGAGAATAAAAATGAAAAAAATTGGGAAAATACCGTTCAACGCATCTTCAAGGCTGATACTAAAAACTATCTGCTGGAATTTACCGCTACGGCTAATCTTGACCACCCGCGTGTTAAACGGAAATATGATGATAAAATCCTCTATCGCTATGCGTTGAAAGAGTTTCGAACAGACGGCTATTCTAAAGAAGTTGATGTGCTACAAGCCGATATGGCCCCGTTGGAACGCGCTTTTCAAGCTGTTATTTTGAGCCAGTATCGCCGCAAAATTGCCGAAAAGAATGGCCTGCATATCAAGCCCGTGATTTTGATGAAATCAAAAACAATCGCAGAATCACAAAACAATGAAACGCAATTTCATGATTATATGGATAGGCTGACACCGCAAGAGATAAATAAAGTGGCGGCGGGGTCTAGCGATGTTATCAAATCGGCATTTGATTTTTTTCTGACAGATAAAGATATTACCCCAGCGAATTTGGTGCGCGAATTGCAGCAAGATTTTTCGCGTGAAAAATGCCTATCCGTTAACTCTAAAGATGATAGCGTGAGCAAGCAGATTGAAGTCAACACATTGGAAAATACGGATAATGAAACGCGCATTATTTTTGTCGTTGATAAGCTCAATGAGGGTTGGGATGTTTTGAACCTGTTTGATATTGTTCGCCTTTATGAAACGCGAGATTCTGGCAAGGGCACGATTAAAGAAGCCCAGCTTATCGGGCGCGGGGCGCGTTATTGCCCATTTGTTTCGCCAGAAGCACAAAAAGCCGAGATTGCAAAAGATATGCGTAAATATGATGACGATACCAGCAATGATTTACGTATGCTGGAAACGCTTTATTATCATTGTGCGCATAATCCTCGCTATATTCAGGAAATCAAAAAAGCACTCGTTAAATCGGGTATTATGACAAACGGAAAAATGGAAAGGCATCTGAAAGTCAAAGACAATTTCAAACAAAGTGATTTTTATAAAAAACAATCCATTTTTGTAAATGAGCGCGTTACCAATAAACGCGATGGCATGTTTGCCGTTGGGGACTATTTGCGCGTAACAGATTTTGATTATGGAACGATGCCATCGGGTGCGGTGCATATTGAAGGTGCTTTGAACGAAAATGCCAGCACCGCCGCACATAAAGGCGATACCAGTAAAAAACCTTTTCACTTAAAAGATTTTCCAACCGCAATTTTGCAAAGGGCATTAGACCAATCAAAGTTTTTCCATTTTGATTGTATCAGCCACTATTTCCCCAAAATGGAAAAAATGGATGCTTGCGAATTTTTGAAACTGGTTAAGGTGAATGTGCGCGGCACACAAAGCCAGATAAATGCACCGTCGCCACAGAATATGCTGAAAATCACCCTATTTGCGCTGGATGAGATTAAAAATGGAATTAAAAATGCCAGCTATGATTATGAAGGCACAAAAACTTTCAAGCCGAAGCCAATCAAAGAAATTGTGAAAGATAAGACGTTGAATATTGTTTTCAATGATACGGGCGAGCAGGAATTCGGGCAACCATGGGCGCAGACAAAAATTGCTGAGTTGAAAGGTATAAATTTATTTGAGAAAGATTGGTTTGTCTATGATGATAATTTTGGAACCGACCAAGAAAAACATCTTATCGGCTATATCAGTGACCGAGCTGACCGCATCAATGAACAATATGACGAATTTTACCTTATCCGTAATGAGGGTGGTTTTAAGCTATATGCGTTTGAAGATGGGCGCGCTATGGAGCCAGATTTTGTTTTATGTGCGCGTAAAAAACATGCAAAACAAAGCACCATTCATCAGATTTTTATTGAACCCAAAGGTGAACACATTGCCGATGGTGACAGATGGAAAGAAGGTTTTTTAGAGGCCATTGAGGGCGACAGCAATGCCACAACCGAGATACATGGCCATAAATATATTCTCATCGGTATGCCGTTTTATGACAAGGGTGAGGTTAAAGTCAGGAAAAATAAATTTACCACCGCCTTTGCTGAAAAACTTAGTATAGACGAAAACTAATTTTGCAACATTCAAAAAGCGGTGTCGGCGATGGTGGTTCGGTGCAATAGGCGGTGGTGGCCGTCAAAGCCGCCAGTGGCGCAGTGCAACAGGCAACGATTATCCCACATCACCAGCATATTTTTTTGCCATTTTTGCGCATAGATAAATTTATCTTGCGTTTGGTGGGCATAAAGTTCACCCAACAAAACATCGCTTTCTTCTTTGTCCATGCCCTCAAAGCCGACAATATAGGCGGGCGAGCTATACAGGGCTTTTTTGCCCGTTTCGCGGTGGGTGCGAATAAATGGATGGCTGCGCCGCACCCGCGCCGACTCATCAAATTTAATCCCCATGCTCCGCCCCGATGCTTTGTCCGCTTCGCCATAAGCCCCATCGGGCGCATAAGCAATCTCGGCAGAATGAATGGCCGTCAAACCCTCCACCCGTGCGCGCAAATCATCAGGCATTTCATCATAGGCCATATATTGATTGGCAAATAAAGTGTCGCCGCCCAATGGCGGAATTTCCATGCCAAATAAAATTGTGCCAGCCGGCGGAACGGGCAAAAAACTCCAATCCGTATGATAAGTGCTGGCAAATAGTGGCGTGGTTTCATCGGCGCGGCGTTCTATGGCCGCAATATGCTCATGGCCTTCAATATGCTCAAAATAAGGGTCGTCGCCAAATGCGCCAAAATTTAACGTAAAACGTTCCAAATGCGTGTCGCCTAATGGCTGATTAGGAAAGCACAAAACCTGATGCTCCAGCCACAAAGCGCGCAACGCAGCCGCATTATCGGCTGATAAATCTTGTGTTAAATCAATGCCTTCTACAAAAGCCCCGCATGTGCTGCCCGATGGCGTAACTGAAAGTGCCATAATCGTCTCCTCCGCTTTTTATAAACTGCCTCATTTATACCGCTTGGGTCAAGTGCTACTATCGGCCATTATGATTGCCTTGTGGCTTGGTTTCTTTGCCGATAGTTTGATAAAAATATAACACCATCGGCTAGAAATAGCCTGCGGAGGCATAAAACTATCGCTTTTATGATGGGGTTTTGTTAAAAAACCTATATGAAGTGTGTGTTTGCGTTGTTTCGTTTATGGTGTGTTGCGTGTTTTTGGGTTGTCTTATATGGCCATGCTCAAGCGCAGGAAAATTTTGCGTCTCCCAAAATTTTACAAGGTGCAGGCGCGGCCTCTTTTGATCCGCTTTTTGAGAAAATTTTGCAAAACCCTGACGCGGTTGAATTAAATCTTGCTTTTGCCCGCCGTGCAATCGCGCTAGAAGATTTTGAGGCCGCCATTGCCACGCTTGAAAGATTGTTGATTGGCCGCGCTGGTTTGCCGCTTATTAGGCTTGAGTTGGGCATGCTTTATTTGCGGCTAGAAGCCCCAGAGCTGGCGCAAGCTTATTTTCGCCAAGCGATTGATGACCCGACCCTTGCCCCCGATGCCAAAATACGCGCCGAAACATTGCTGGCCGCCGCCCGCAAAGCAGGCAGGCGAAACAGCTTTGCGATGTCGTTACGCATCAGCGCACAACATCAATCCAATGCAGTCACCAAACCTGTATTGGGCGATATTCAAAGCCAGAATGAATTGCGCCAAGCGATAAATCCCACATGGCCAGATTTGTCTAATCAAAGTTTGCCCAACCTCACGGCGGATAGCGACAATTCAACGCAGATTGCGCTGGGCATAAGCTATAGCCGCGCCCTCAATGGGTTGACAAAAAGGCGTTTTACGGCAGGGCTACATTATTTTACCATGCGTTATAGCGATGAAAATTTACAGCCGCTTAATATAGATGTCACCAGCTTGCGGTTGGGTTGGTTGTTGCCGCATGCCAATTTGCCTTTTAGCTATAATCCTTATATGTCGGCCACCACTCTAGACACGCAGGAAACGCGCAATTATTCCAGTTCGGCGGCGGTTGGTTTTTCGGTGAATAGCCAGCTTTTTGCGCGTGTGCCAATGGCTTTTGGCGTCGAGACCAAATTAAAGCACCATAAGCGCGCCAGCGATGAAGACAAAGATGGTGAATATTATAATATGGTGCTTAATTTTGGTTATATTCATGCCTCAGGTGCCTATAGTGCATTGGCGATAAAAGCCGATACCATGCAAGCCGATACAGATTATGAATCTGCCTCAGGCAGCAGTGTTACATTAAATCATAGCTGGCAGTTTGGTGGGCTAGATTTTACTGGAAATTTGGGCTGGCGCGACAATAAGCGCGATGGGCTGGAAGTGCTGCAAAATGGTGTGCCAGTGCCAGATATTATCCGCCATGATGAGGATTTAATGGTCGGGTTTGTGGCTGCGCGCAAGATATTGGGTATAGGCGTGGCATTGGGCATTAATTATATTGAGCGCGACAGCACCTTGCCCGAACAAAGATATGATAATGTTACCAGTTCATTGAGTTTAACGAGGCGTTTTCAATAATGTTAGTTCATGCCCAATTAGGCCGCAAAATTTTGGCCATGTTTATTGTAGCGGCTTTTGCTATTTTCTTGGCCGCCACGCAATCGGCTATTGCTAATGTTCAAGTTGGTGTTGCGGCGGCGGTTCTTCCGCAGGCTCGCAGTGGCACAATCAGCAACACAATGAAGCAAACATTAAAAACCATTACAGTTGGCGCACCTATTGATAGTGAAATGCTTATTGAAACTGGCCAATCGGGGCGCACGCAGGTGCTTTTTATTGATGGCTCATCTATGAATATAGGGCCTGCATCACGCATTATTATTGACCGTTTTGTGTTTAATCCCGACCAATTAAAAGGTGAATTATCGGCCAATATCAAAGAAGGTTCACTGCGTTTTATTGGCGGTGTGTTAAGCAAAACGGCCAATCAAGTGCGGTTTAATGCGGGTG
>JBPCVS010000150.1:0-5787 GCA_051010295.1 Parvibaculales bacterium
TGCGATGCTCCACCAACCACGCATCGCAGCTGGGGCAAGCATAGCGATAGCCGCAAGCACGACACAAAGTAAGCGGTGCATAGCCGCGCCGATTTAAGAATAATAAAGCCTGTTCGCCACGCGCAACGGCCGCGCCTACGGCTTCCACCATTTGTGGCACCAGCCATTTTCCCTTTGGTGGCGGGGTTGTGCGCATATCAAGCAAATCAATATCAGGCAGTTGCGCCCCACCATAACGTGCCGTTAATTGATGATGTTGATAACGCCCATCGCGCATATTGACAAAAGTTTCCAGCGACGGCGTTGCGGTTGATAATATAATTGGGCATTTTGCCAGTCGCGCCCGCACGATTGCCATATCACGCGCATTATAAATGACACCATCATCTTGTTTATAGCCGCCATCATGTTCTTCATCTACAACAATGAGACCAAGATTATGGCATGGCAAAAATAAGACTGAACGTGCGCCCAGCAACACAGGCACCTGATTTTCGGCCACCGCACGCCATGTGCGCCGCCGCTCACCCGCCGACAAGCCCGAATGCCAAAGCGCAGGCGCAAATCCAAAACGCGCTTCAAAACGATGTAAAAATTGTGCGGTTAAAGAGATTTCTGGCACTAAAATAAGGCTGGTGCGGCCAGTGCGCAAAGTGGCTGCAATGGCTTCAAAATATACTTCGGTTTTGCCCGACCCGGTTACACCATCTAGCACATGCACCCCAAAAGCCTGATTATTGACACCATCGCTCAACCTATGCGCCACTTTGGTTTGTTCTTCCGACAGCATGGTTGTTGTGCGTTTAATTTGGGTGGGCGTAAAAATATGCTGGTTGGATAATTGATAAGTTTCCAGCACCCCAATTTTTAATAAAGTTTTAATAACGCTCGCACTCACCCCCGCTTGGCGCATTAAATCAGCCCCTATGCATCCCTGTGTTTCGGCCAAAACCTGCAACACGCGCTGGCGCGCAGGGGTCATTCGCTCAACCTGTTTTCCCGTTGTGCGATAAGCAAGGCGCGGCTTGCCACGTTCCAAAGCGGCTGGCACGCGCATCAGTTGCGCCAGCACCAAACCCGGCGGTGACATCACATAAGCCGCCACCCAATCAACAAAATCGCGCATTTCTTGGCTCAAGGGCGGCGCGTCATATTTTGCACTAATCTCTTTGAGCTTGCGCTGGCCAGCAGCAAGAGTATCATTTTGCGCCATTTCCCATATCACGCCATGCCGCATGCCAGAGCCCAAAGGCACACGCACAAAATCACCCACCGCCACTTTTATAGTGGCTGGCACGCGATAATCATAAGGGCGCGGCAAGGGCAGAGGAATTAAAACACGAGCAATAAGCATGGGCGCAGTGTGGGATATGGCTTGATGAAAGGCAAGCACTGGTGCAATCTAGCATAAGCAATTATAATAGGAGCTGATATGAAATTTTTTATTGATACTGCAGATGTGGAAGCCATTGCCGCCCTTGCCGCCACTGGCATGGTAGATGGCGTTACCACCAATCCATCGCTGGTGGCCAAATCGGGGCAGGATTTCAAAACTTTAATTGGCGATATTTGCGCGCTGGTGGAGGGCCCAGTATCGGCAGAAGTTACCGCTTTGGAGGCCGATGCTATGTTGGAAGAAGCCAATGAATTGCTAGGCATTGCCAAAAATGTTTGTATCAAAGTGCCGCTTACATGGGACGGGCTGCGCGCCACGCGCAGTTTGGCCGATAAAGGGCATATGGTGAATGTTACTTTGTGCTTTTCGGCCAATCAGGCTTTGCTGGCCGCCAAAGCGGGGGCGGCTTTTATTTCGCCTTTTGTGGGGCGGCTGGATGATATTGGCGGCGATGGCATGGCATTGATTGACGATATTCGGGCGATTTATGATAATTATCCCCAATTTGAAACCGAGATTTTGGTGGCCTCGGTGCGCTCGCCCGAACATATTCGCCAAGCCGCGCTTATTGGAGCCGATGTTGTTACCCTGCCGCCCGAGATATTGCGCACCCTTATCAACCACCCATTGACCGATAAGGGGCTAGAGGCTTTTTTAGCCGACTGGCAAAATAGCGGCCAATCTATAAAGTGAATGGCTATAAAATGAGTGGCCATAAAATAAGAGGCGATAATATGAAGAGCAAGCCGTGACCTACGCCCCCGACCTGCAACAAGCTGTTGGCGATTGGCAAAGGCGGATGCGCGATGAGATGCGACTGAGCGTGCACACACAAGCCGCCTATCAACGTGATGTGCGGCAATTTACCGATTTTTTGGCGCGGCATAAAGCCCGCACATTGGCACTAAGCGATATGGCGCAATTTGATGTGCGCGATTTACGCAGTTTTATGGCCGCACGGCGCACCGATGGGGCAGAAAGCCGTTCGCTCTTGCGCCAGCTTTCTGGCTTGCGGCATTTTTTGGCTTATTTGGAACAACAAGGCCACGCCCCCAGCCAGACTTTAACTTTGCTCAATCCACCAAAAGCCAAAAAGAGCTTGCCGCGCCCATTGGCCGAAAATGACGCGCTTGACCTTATCCGCCAAGCCCTGCACGGCGCAAAACACGCATGGGTAGGCGCACGTGATGGCGCGCTTTTAACCTTGCTCTATGGTGGCGGATTGCGGATTGCCGAAGCATTGTCGCTTAACCGATGTGATATGCCGCCCAATGGCGACAGCCCCTTACGCATTATGGGCAAGGGCGGAAAAATGCGTGATATACCGCTTTTGCCGCTTATGCTTACCATGATAGAGGATTATATTAAGCTCGCGCCTTTTGCTTTTGCCGATAGCGACCCGTTATTTCGCGCTATGCGCGGCGGACGCTTATCCGCCCGACAAGCGCAAATGATGGTGGCCGCCCATCGCCGCACACTCAATTTGCCTGATAGTGTAACGCCCCACGCTTTGCGCCATAGTTTTGCCACGCATTTGCTGGCAGCCGGCGGCGATTTACGCACCATTCAAGAATTGCTTGGCCACGCACAATTAAGCTCCACGCAAATTTATACCGAAATTGATGCCACCAATCTGAAAGATGTTTATGCCCGCGCCCACCCCCGCGCCAAACAAAAAAGATGATTACTCACATATGCCCCTCACATATGTAAAGCGCGTTTATCAACCGCAAGGGCGGCTTCTTTAACCGCTTCGGTTAGGGTTGGGTGGGCATGGCAGGTGCGGGCAATATCTTCGGCACTGGCACTAAACTCCATCGCTACTGCTGCTTCGGCAATCATATCGCCCGCCTGTGCTCCCAAAATATGCACCCCCAAAACGCGGTCGGTTTGGGCATCGGCCAAAATTTTGACAAAACCATCCGTTGTATTGTTAATTTTTGCGCGACCATTGGCGGTGAAAGGAAATTTGCCCACCGCATAAGCCACGCCATCAGCTTTTAATTCTTCTTCGGTTTTGCCAACCCATGCAACTTCTGGTGCGGTATAAATAACATTGGGAATAACATTATAATTAACATGGCACGGCTTGCCCGCCAGATGTTCGGCCAGTGCCACGCCTTCATCTTCGGCTTTGTGTGCCAACATGGGGCCAGCACAAACATCACCAATGGCATAAATGCCATCAACATTAGTCTCAAAATGCGCATTGGTTTGAATTTGCCCGCCCTTATCGCGCATCACACCGACAGCCTCTAACCCCAATCCATCGGTATATGGGCGGCGGCCAATCGCAATTAAAACGCGCTCCGCGCTCAATTCTTCTGTGCTATCATCATCACCAGCAGCCGCTTGGGTGGTAATTTTGACCGAATTCTTAAGCGGCTTAATGGCGGTTACTTTGCGCCCTAATTGAAACTGTAACCCTTGTTTTTTCAAAACGCGCTGAAAGTTTTTTGCCAGCTCGCCATCTACAGCAGGCGTAATGCGGTCAAGAAATTCAACAATCGTAACTTCTGCCCCCAGCCGCCGCCATACCGAGCCAAGCTCTAGCCCGATAATGCCCGCGCCAACAACCACCAAATGTTTTGGCACATTTGCAAGCTCCAGCCCGCCAGTAGAAGAAATAACGCGCTCTTCATCAATCGCAACACCAGGCAAAGGAGTCACTTCCGAGCCAGTGGCAATAACGATATTTTTAGCTTTTAATGTGCGATTACCCCCCGCCAATAAAGCGACTTCCACTACATTTGGCGCGGTTAATTGCGCGGTGCCAGAAATGGCTTCAATGTTATTTTTTTTCAGCAAAAAAGTTACGCCCTGCGTGTTGGCTTCAATGCCAGCCTGTTTATAGGCCATCATTTTTTGCAAATCCACTTTCACCGACCCAATTTTAATACCCATCATGTCGGCATGTTTTGTTTCTTCCAACAACTGCGAAGCGTGTAACAATGCTTTGGACGGGATACAGCCAACATTGAGGCAGGTGCCACCAAGCGCACCACGCTTATCAATACAAGCGATTTTTAACCCAAGCTGGGCGGCGCGGAGCGCACAAACATAACCGCCCGGCCCGGCCCCAATAATAATCACATCAAAATCTGTGTTATCTGTTTCGCTCATTTTCTTTACTTTCTAAATATCCAGTAGCATACGTTCTGGTGCTTCCAGTGACTCTTTCAGGCGCACCAAAAAAGTGACCGCCTCTTTGCCATCTACCAGCCGATGATCATAGGAGAGGGCTAAATACATCATTGGCCGCGCCACCACTTCGCCATCTATCACCACCGCCCGCTCCTGAATTTTATGCATGCCCAACACGCCCGATTGCGGCAAATTCAAAATTGGCGTGCTCATCAATGAACCATAAACCCCGCCATTGGAAATGGTGAAAGTGCCGCCTTGCAAATCTTCTAAAGCCAAATTGCCATCACGCGCCTTGCGGCCATAATCGCCAATGGCGCGTTCAATATCAGCCAGCCCCATCATTTGAATATCTTTAATGACTGGCACAACAAGCCCTTTTGGGCTGCCGACTGCAATGCCCATATTAACATAATTTTTATAGATGATTTCATCACCATCAATCTCGGCATTAACCGCTGGAATTTCATTGAGGGCGATTATGCAGGCGCGGGCGAAAAAACCCATAAAGCCCAGCCGCACCCCAAATTTTTTCTCAAATAATTCTTTATATTGGGTGCGCACCGCCATCATCGCGCTCATATCAATCTCATTAAAAGTAGTTAATTGCGCCGCCACATTTTGCGACTCTTTCAGCCGTGCCGCAATGGTTTTACGCAACCGCGTCATCCGCACCCGCTCTTCTCTGGCCGCATTATCGGGGGCGGGGGCAGTGGGGGTGGTGGGGGCGGTTTTTACCTCTGCTTTGGGTGGTGGGGCTGGTTGTTGCGTTGCTTGCAAAGCATCTTGTTTGGTGATGCGCCCGGCTTTGCCTGTGCCATGAATGGCGGCAGGGTTTAGCCCATGTTCTTCCACCACACGGCGGGCAGCAGGGGATAAATCTGACGCGGCATCAAATATAGGTGCCACTTTTTCTGGTGCTGGCGCGGCGGGTGCGGGGGCGGGCGGCACATCAGCAGGCGTTTCAGCAGGCGTTTCATTAGGTCTTTCATTAGGGCTTTCGGCGGGAGCTGGCACATCCACACCGCTTGCCTCGCCAATCAAGCCGATAAGCGCGCCAATTTCCACAGTTTCGCCCTCGCCAATCAAAATTTCATCCAACACGCCCGCTGCCTGGGCGGGCAATTCAACCGTCACCTTATCTGTTTCCAACTCACAAAGCGGCTCATCAAGTGCAACCCTATCGCCGCGCTTTTTATACCATTGCGCGATGGTTGCTTCAGTGACTGATTCACCAAGTGCAGGAA
>JBPCVS010000151.1:0-7013 GCA_051010295.1 Parvibaculales bacterium
CGGCTGTTGTGCAGTTTTATGTGCTTTATGTTCCTTGAGGTTTTGCACCGCCAAAGCCTGTTCCGCCAACTTTTGGAAAAGGAGACGCAACATCGTTTGATTTATTAGAAGTGTCGTCATCATCTTCGGGGCGTTGTGGCGGGTTGCCCTGCAATAGAGCGAGGATTTCCTCACCCGTCAAAGTTTCATATTCCAACAAGCCTTGTGCAATTTTGTGCAAATCATCCATCTTTTCTTGGCAAATGCGCCGCGCTGTTTCATAGCCCTCTTCCACCAATTTACGTATTTCCAAATCAATGCGGCGCTGGGTTTCTTCAGACATATTTTGCTGTTGTGCCACCGAATGACCCAAAAAGACTTCGCGTTCATTTTCGCCATAAGATAATGGCCCCAACTCTTCGCTCATGCCATATTGCGTAACCATTGACTTCGCCATGCTGGTGGCCATTTGAATATCAGAAGACGCACCTGAGGTGACTTTGTCATGCCCAAAAATAAGCTCTTCAGCAATACGCCCACCCATCGCCACTGCAAGGTCGGCCTTCATTTTGCCGCGAGTGACAGATAGTTGGTCGCGCTCTGGCAGGCGCATAACCATGCCAAGTGCGCGGCCACGCGGAATAATCGTTGCCTTATGCACAGGGTCAGAAGCCTCCATATTTAAGGCCACCAAAGCATGGCCGCCTTCGTGATAAGCCGTCAGCTTTTTCTCATCTTCAGTCATCACCATAGAGCGGCGTTCAGACCCCATCATAACTTTGTCTTTCGCGTCTTCAAATTCTTGCATCATCACATGTTTTTTGGTGCGGCGCGCAGCCAGCAAAGCCGCCTCATTAACCAAATTGGCCAAATCCGCCCCCGAAAAACCGGGTGTGCCACGTGCAATAAGGCGCGTATTAACATCAGCCGCCAAAGAGATTTTTTTCATGTGGACTTTGAGAATTTTTTCGCGCCCGATAATATCAGGGTTTGGCACAACCACTTGTCGGTCAAACCGTCCGGGACGCAACAAAGCAGGGTCAAGCACATCTGGCCGATTGGTGGCGGCAATCAAAATGATATTTTCATTATCTTCAAAGCCGTCCATTTCTACCAATAATTGATTGAGCGTCTGCTCGCGTTCATCATTGCCGCCGCCCAAACCAGCACCACGATGGCGACCCACCGCATCAATCTCATCAATAAAAATAATGCAGGGCGCGTTAGATTTCGCTTGCTCAAACATATCGCGCACACGGCTTGCGCCAACGCCAACAAACATTTCAACAAAATCAGAGCCAGAAATTGAGAAAAATGGCACATTGGCTTCGCCCGCAATGGCACGTGCCAGCAAGGTTTTGCCTGTGCCGGGCGGCCCCACCAGCAACGCACCTTTGGGGATACGTCCACCCAAGCTTTGAAACTTGCTTGAATCTTTCAAAAATTCAACAATTTCCTGCAAATCATCTTTGGCTTCATCAATGCCTGCGACATCATCAAAAGTGACACGGTCACGCGCTTCCGACAGCATTTTGGCTTTTGACTTGCCAAAGCCCATTGCGCCACGCCCACCCGATTGCATTTGCCGCATAAAGAAAACCCACACACCAATCAGCAAGAGCATCGGAAACCATGAAATCAACACGCCTATCAAGGTCGGCGAGCCCGTTTTATCAGGCCGTGCGGTGATGGATACGCCACGTTCTTGCAAACGTTGCACCAATGTTGGGTCATTTGGCGGGGCATAGGTAGAAAAGCCAGAGCCATCGCTATATTGTCCCTTAATGGAATCGCCCTCAATGGTGACTGAGGCAACTGTGCCAGCATCCACTTCGGCAATAAATTGCGAAAAATTGATTTCGTGCTTGGCCTGACGCATGGTTGAGCCCTGAAACACATTGAACAGAGTAAATAGCATGAGTGCGACCACACCCCAGATAATAATATTTTTTACATTGCCCACTAAAATAACCTTTCCATTAAACCCATCTCAGCAATATAACGCAAAGAAATAGGATTGCCTATGATATAAGCCCTAAAGTTACAATTTACCACCCTAACGCACCCTAATCTTGGGCAATTTGCGCAACAAATTGCAAAAAATTATCAGCCAATCGGCTTTCAAAGCCCTTTTTGGGCAATAAAGCAGGGCAAGCGCGCAAACCCGAATCATCAAAAAATGCTGGTAAAACATGCAGATAAGACGCAGGCAATGATTTATGCGGCTTTGCACCGCGTTTTTTTGCCAGCTTTAGCCCCTGCGCGCCCAGCGCGGCAACAAAGATATTTTTTTTATCATTGGTTGAGCATTTTTTAGCGGATAAGCGCACATCAAACCGTCCATCCCAATTTTGCCAGTCGGTTTTTGCTATCATAGGCGGGGCGGGTGCAGATGCGGCCTCGCGCCCGACCATAATCTGGCGATGCCGCCAACGCACCAAACAACCCGCCAAATTATGCGCGCCATGTTCCGCCGCCATAATATGGTGGCACAAAAGCGCGATGCTGTCAGGCGGGGGCGGATAGTGCCGCCCCGACAATAATTGCACCAGCCGCCTTAATAAGCGGTGTTGTAAATCACTATCGCTTTGCACAAAAGCCTTGCGGCACACGCTAATATAGCCAAAATCTGACACTGTTCCATAATGCTGAAACCACGCCGCCGCCAGCCTGTCGCCTTGTTGTCGCAAAGCACGAAACTGGCCAGCCATAGCAGCCAGCTTTTTGGGTGTTGCGCCAGCAGTCGCCAATTCTGGCAGTCGTTGCCGCCAGCGCACACGCTCAAAATTCACATCATCATTGGCGGGGTCGGCAATGGGGGCAAAGCCAGTTGCGGGCAACAAATCATGCAAAGCAATGCGCGGATAAGCAAGCAGAGGGCGCAACAAAATCAATGCGCCATTTTGCGTCATTAATTTTTGCTTTTCGGCCATGCCAGCCATGCCATCAGCACCGCTTTTATGCCCCAGCCGCATCAAAATCGTTTCCGCTTGGTCATCTAAATGGTGCGCCAATAACAGCCCATCGGCCTTGTGTTTTTTGCACCATGCCGCCATCAGCGTATAGCGCGTCTGCCGCGCCCAATTTTGAATCCCACTTGTTGGAAAAGGTGGTAAAGCAGATAAAACAACCCCACAAAGACCCAATTTTTGTGCCGCCGCAACCACCATTTCCGCCTCAATTTTGGCCTCTGGCCGCAACCCATGATTAACCGTCAACACCGAAAATCGGGGCGGGTTTTCGGCTTTTGCCGCCGGTTTTGCAACTTGCGCCGCCAAAGCAAGCAAGGCCATGCTGTCTGGCCCACCCGAAACCGCCACCGCATAATGTTTTGCTACATGCAACTGCTGCAATTTTTTTAGTAATGCGTTAGCTGTTGGCTTGTCAGGCATTGCATCCAGCCCGATTTTGCTCAATACCAGCACGGCGTTTAACCGAATCCGAAGCGTCGGGAAACTTCACCACCAAATCAGCAAAAGCCCCACAGCCATTTTTCTTATCCCCCAATGCAACCAACACCATGCCCAATTTCAGCAAACTATCGGGGGCTTTGATATTTTTGGCATATTGCGAATAACCCGCCAAAAAAGCCTCGGCGGCGCGTTTATATTGCTGGCGCACATAATAGCTTTCACCGAGCCAATATTGGGCATTGCCCGCCAATTTATGACGCGGAAATTTTTCAACAAAAGCGATAAAATCGGCTTCGGCCTGCGCAAATTTACCCTCGCGCAAATCGCCCAAAGCGCGTTTATAAAGTGCGTTTGGATTATCTAAAGGCAGGCGGGCGGGGGGCGGCGTGATGGTTGGCATATCGCCTTCGCCAATCAATTTACCATTTTCTATATTGCTCACCTGCCCCTCAACTGGCAGTTGTTTTTTGATGCGGCCAATAATCTCAGGCCCCTCTGAAGATGATGAAATGCCTTGTGTTGCCCGCCTATAAGCGGATTCAAGCTGTTGAAAGCGAAACTCATTATCCTGATTAGCCGTTTCAATTTGTGCCACCAACGCATTATAGCGAATGATGAGTGTTTCGGTTTGGCCGCGCAGGGCGCGTAAAATTTCTTGCAACTGATTTATCTGATGGGCAGAGATAGGCGCGTTAGGTACGTTAGGCGCATTGGGTGCATTGGGTTCCCCCTGCGATGTTGCATGCGGAATTGAAGAATTAGGGGCTGATGTAATCAACCCGTCTAATTTCTGCTCCAACATTTCTAACCGCGTATCCATCCTCTTAAGTTGGGTCATTTCATCATGGATAGCGAGGCGATTTTGCGCCTCCACACTTTGCTGTAATTGCGCCAAGCGCAATTCAAGCGCGTCTAATCTTGCACTCAATGGGTCACCCTGCGCATTATTTTGTTTTGGCAAAACTTGCGCGCCCACCATGCTCATCGCGACCATATAAAGAGCCAAGCCGATAAGCCCTGCCATAAATTTTGGTTTTTGTGTCATTTTTTGCGCCATTTTTCACCAATAACAGAATTATAAGTCCGAAACTCGGCAAAAATGCGGCAAATAAAGAGGCATCTAAAGATGCCTCAAATTATTTTCAGATTGTAAAATGTTACCGAATGGTAGAAACGGCGCGGCGGTTTTTTGACCAGCAACTTTCTTCCGAACACAAAGAGACTGGACGCTCTTTACCATAAGAAATTGTCCGCAAGCGACGGCTGGAAATGCCTTCGCTAATCAAAAAGTCGCGCACGGCACTGGCGCGGCGCGCACCCAGCGCGATATTATAGTCGCGTGTGCCGCGCTCATCGGCGTGGCCTTCAATAATCAGGCGAATGTTGCCATTTTGCTTCAGCCATTGCGCTTGGCCCAACAAAGTTGCCCGCGCAACGCCATTCAATCTGGCTTTATCAGTGTCAAAAAATACACGATCGCCGACATTTTCAATCAAATATCGTGTCTCACTAGAATCGCTCAAACGAGACGCGGCCGAAGAGCCATAAGCACCAGAAGAACCGCTTCCGCTACCGCTTCTGCTCGTTGTTTCGGCGCAAGCGGCAACAAACAAAGCCATCATAAAAATGACTGAAATTGCTCTATAAGTGGAATTAAAAAATTTGAATTTGGAGAACATGACTTAGTTCCTTTGTTTAGGGCTACAAAAAACTCACCTAAAAGTGTAGCAGGTAAATCATATTTTGCAATGAGGGATTGATAAAATTAACCAAACCGCAATAAATATATTATCGGATAAGGGGTGACCATGCAGGGTCGGAGGCAAAACCCAATGTTATAAGCGGACGTTCATTATATCCCGTCACATCCACCGTCCATAAATTAGGGCCGCCTATTTCGCCTTTGCTTTCCCTAAAAAAGGCAATAACGCGCCCATTAGGAGACCAAGCAGGGCCTTCATTATGAAAGCCATCTGTTAAAATGCGTTCGCCACTTCCATCAATTTTCATCACACCAATAAGAAAACGCCCATTCAGGGTTTTGGTAAAGGCAATTAAATCACCACGTGGCGACCAAACAGGTGTAGCATAACGGCCATCACCATAAGAAATTCGGCGCACATTAGAGCCATCTGCTTCCATCACATAAAGCTGTTGTGTGCCAACCCTATCGCTTTCAAACACAATCTGGCTACCATCGGGCGAATAACAAGGGGCGGTGTCAATGGCCAATGAATTGGTTAGGCGGCGGGTGTCGCGGGTGCGTAAATCCATCGTGTAAATGTTGGAATTACCATTGCGCTCAAGACTCATAATAATTTTTTGCCCATCGGGAGAAAAACGCGGCGCAAAAGTCATGCCGGGAAAATCGCCCACCACCTCTTGCTGGCCAGTTTCTATATTCAACAAATAAACACGCGGCTTGTTTTTATAATAAGACAGATAGGTGATTTCTTGTGCGGTGGGGCTAAAACGCGGGGTCAGTGCCAAATTGCGCCCAGCTGTGAGTTCGCTTTGGGCAAAGCCGTCTTGGTCCATAATCGCCAGCTTTTTCACCCGCCGATTTTTGGGTCCCGATTCAGCCACATATACAATGCGCGTATCAAAATAGCCAGTTTCGCCCGTTAGCCGTTCATAAATTGCATCGGCAATAAGGTGGCTCACGCGCCGCCAATTATCAGGTGCAGTAAAAAATTGCAAACCCGTCATTTGTTGTTGCGCCACCACATCCCACAAGCGAAACTCCACCCGCAAGCGGCCATCATTTTGCAGCAAAACCCGCCCTGTAACCAGTGCTAATGTGTTGATAAGCCGCCACGACTTAAATTTTGGCCGCACATTCACCCCAATTTTTTGTTCAATAAATGCGCCCCTTTCAATCGGGCGAAACAAGCCAGAACGTTCTAAATCGGCGGCAATAAGTTTTGCCAATTCTTGCCCAACCTCGCCTTCGGACTCAAAATCAAGCACCGCAACAGGCAACGGCTCAACATTGCCCTGCGTAATATCAATTTTGAGTGCCGCATGGCCACTGCCAGCAGCCAGAATATACAAGCAAAAACAGAAGGGAAAAATGCGTATCAAGTGATTTATCATGCGGCCTATACTCCTAATTTGTAAGCATCTTACTTGGGTTAAATGTCAATTCAATATCGCGCCAATGGGCATATTTCTCAGGTGGCATTTTGAAAGGCTGGCACCGCCGAATAGCCCGCAAAACGCTTTCGGCTGCTGTTCTGAAAAAAGGCTGGCTAAGCTGGGTGCGATTGACAACCTGCGGACCTGCCAATATATCCCCCGCCAAAGTCAGCGATAAGCGCACCCGCACAATCAGTGATTCCGCATCACGCGCACCCGATGGCGGCGACCAGCACCTTTGCATTTGCGCTCTGAAAGCATCAACCTCACTCAAAGTTAGGCGCGGGCTTGAAGCAGCATCTATTTGTTGTCTGTCAGGCGCGGGGGCGGGGTCAGAAATGGGGGTTTTGTCAAGCAATGCCCGCACCTGCGACAAATTAAGTTCTGTTTTAGATTTGGCAATTTGCTGGCGCGAGGTGGGCGGCACCCATGTTGGACGCGCCAAAGGCAACGGCACAGCCACCCGAAACTGCGGGCGGGCGG
>JBPCVS010000152.1:0-4585 GCA_051010295.1 Parvibaculales bacterium
AATGCCGCCTGCGTTGAAGGGGTGTCATCCATGCGCTCCAAACGGGTGCGTAATCGCGTCAGGGGTTGGCGCAAATCATGCGCCAAATTATCGGTAACTTGGCGCAAAGTGCCCATAAGTTCGCCAATGCGGTCAAGGGTGCTATTTATTTGCGTGGCCAGCGCATCAAATTCATGGCCTTTTTTATCAAGCGGCATACGCGCTTGTATATTGCCCTGCATAATGTGCCATAAACTATCATTAAGGCGCGTTATGCGGCGCACATTAGCACGTCCCATTGCCAAAGCCGCCAGCATGCCCAACACAATCAACAAAAAAATCAAAGCCACAAAACCGCGCTCCATGCGCTGAATAAATAGCCGCGTATCAGTAATATCATGGGCAATCAGCAAAACTAAATCAGCATCTACAGGCAAAACCCGCCCGCGCATATAGCGGCCATTATCAGTAGAAAATTCCAACCAGTCATCGCTATATTGGCGCGTTGTTTCGGGGGACGGAAGGTTTTTCAAATTGCCGGCCAACACCTGCCCCAGCCCATCGGATAGACGCAACAAAGTGCCATCTTTTAATGCCGTGCGGCGATTGACAAAATCTACTGCTGCCATGCGCCCATTTTGGTGATAAACCGCACTGAGCATGGCGGCATCGCGCCAAATAAAATTATCTTGCACCTGCATAAGCCGATTGCTCAAAATGTAATTCAGCCCCAAACCAGCCGCAATAGAAACCAGCACAAACAGAGAAAAATAGCTTACCGCAATACGAAATCCAATGGCACGCATGAGCGGAATAGTCGTAGGCATCACACATTCACTTTCAAACAAAAACCCTCGCCACGTATGGTGTGGAGCAGCTGCGGGGTGAAATTTTTATCCAGCTTGCTACGCAAGCGCGACATATGCACATCAATCACATTTGTTTGCGTATCAACCCCATAATTCCAGACATTTTGCAACAGCATAGAGCGCGTAACCACCTGCCCTTGATGGTGCAACAAAAAAACCAGCAAATCATATTCGCGGGGTTGCAATCCAATGTTTTGATTATTGCGAACAACCTGTCGCGCAACCAAATCAACGCGCAAATCAGCCAATGCCAAATTAGTCGTCGCTTTGGGGCGGCGCACAAGTGCCTGCAAACGCGCTTCAAGCTCGGCCAGCGCATAGGGTTTAACAAGATAATCATCGCCGCCAGCCTGTAGCCCTTCTACACGATTATCAATTTCGCCCAATGCCGACAGCACCAAAGCTGGCGTGGCGCACCCATCGGCGCGCAACTGGCGCAACATAGATAGGCCGTCTAGTTTGGGCATCATACAATCTACCAGCATGACATCAAAACCACCCTCACCCGCTAAAGCCAAGCCAGCCTCACCATCTTCGGCATGCACAACATAATGACCATTTGCCGATAGCCTATCGGCCAGCAGACGCGCCGCTTGCACGTCATCTTCTACCAATAACAGACGCATAAAAGCCTCCTTGCATGAGCCTAGCATTTATTCTGGTGGTGGTGAAGAGGCCGTAACACGCCGCGCCAACCAGAAACCAAAAAGCAACACCAATATAGGCAATAACCACAAAACTGCCGTATGCCAGCCAATAACTGGCCGAAATAGCACAAATTCACCATAATGGGCGGCCAACCTGTCGCGGATTTGTGCATCGCTATCACCAGCTTGTAGGCGGGCGCGCACCAGCAAACGCAAATCACGCGCCAAAGGTGCATCACTATCGTCAATAGATTGATTTTGACAAACAAGACAACGCAGTTCTTGCGACAAAGCCCGGGCGCGGTTTTCAAGCACAGGGTCGGCCAATGTTTCACCGGGTTCAATCGCTTGAACTGAAATCGTTAACATCAAAAACAAAAAAACCAAGCGCAGCATCATATTTTTTCCTGTCTTATGCGGCCATAAAGTGCCGCCAATCCGCCCAATGCCATCACCATTGCGCCAATCCAAATAAAGCTGATAAAAGGATATGACCATAAGCGCAAAACCCGTTTATCACCAATCTGGTCGCCTATCACCGCATAAATATGGCCAGCCCAATGCGGCACAATGGCGGCTTCGGTGGTTTGCGATCGCTCGGCCTCATAAAACCTTCTTTCGGGGAAAATTTTCCGCCCAGCTTTTTCTGTATCAATAAAAATAAGCCGCGCCATTTCTGAGCGATAATTAACGCCATGCGTATCGCGCACGCCATCAAAGCGCAATGAAATGCCAGCTATTTGCAAAACCTCCCCCGCTTGAAGCGCGACAATATTTTCTTCGCGCCATGCGGTGGCCGTTACAATGGCAAATACCATCAACCCCAGCCCTGCATGTGCCAGAGGCGCGGCACTTAATCTTGAAAAACGATGAAAAGGCACACGCCAAAACCCAAAAATGCCACCGCTCATATAGGGACGCAATTTTATCACCCAATCGGTCAGCGCACCAAAAACCAGCCATAAGGCCGCCAGCATAATCAGCAATGCTAATGGCGACAAACCCCCGCGCACCAAAAACAAGCCTAATGTAACCAGCACCGCACCAAGCCCTGCCGCCAACATCTTGTATAGCGCATCGCCCAGCTTGGCGTGGTGCCAATTCATAAGCGGTGCAAGCGGTAATAATAAAAGAAAAGGCACAATAAGCGGGGCGAAAACAGCATTAAAATAAGCCGCACCCACCGATATTTTTCCCAAGCCCAACGCATCTAGCACCAAAGGGTAGATTGTGCCAATAAAGACCGTCAACATGGCACTTATCAAAAACACATTATTGATGAGCAACCAACCCTCGCGGCTCATCGGTGCAAAACTGCGCTCCGCCGAAAGCATCGGCAAGCGCACCGCATATATAATCAGGCCGCCAATCGTAAAACCTGCCAAAATAGCAAGAATAAATATGCCACGTGCAGGGTCATTGGCAAAAGCATGCACCGAAGTTAGCACACCAGAGCGCACCAAAAACATGCCAGCCAGTGATAAGGAAAAAGTGGATATGGCCAGCAATAATGTCCAACGTTTTAGTGCATCGCGGCGTTGGGCAACAAGCGCGCAATGCAGTAAAGCTGTGCCAGTGAGCCATGGCATGAGAGACGCATTTTCAACCGGGTCCCAAAACCAAAAACCGCCCCAGCCCAACTCATAATATGCCCAAAAAGAGCCAAGCGCGATGCCTAATGTTAAAAATATCCATGCAATGAGCGTCCATAGGCGCATCGGGCACACCCAGTCAGAGCCTTGTTCGCGCCCCAACAAAGTGGCCATTGCAAAACAAAAAGTGAGCGAAAAACCGACATAACCCGCATAGAGCAAAGGCGGGTGAGCGGCCAATGCAAAATCTTGCAAAATGGGCGTTAAGCCATTGCCGACAAAAGGCGGTGGCACAAGCCGTGCAAAAGGGTTGGAGGTAAAGAGAGAAAAACTTAAAAATGCCACGCCCAACAGACCCTGACAGGCCAAGATACGCGTGACAAAAGCACTGGGCAGATATTTTGAAAAACGAGCAAAAGCCGCACCATAAAGCCCCAGCACTAAAATCCACAACACCATAGAGCCTTCATGATTGCCCCACACACCCGCAATTTTATAGCCAAGCGGTTTGGCTATATGGCTGTTGAGTGCCACCAGCTGTAGTGAAAAATCTGAGCGCACAAAACCATAGGTTAAAGCCGCAAAAGCCAGCACCACAAAACCAAGCTGTATATAGGCGGCGCGCACGCCAAAGCGACGCGCCAATGATGTATCGTGGCGCAATAAATAAGTCGGAATCACCGCCTGCAGGGTGGCCACGCATAAAGCCAGCACCAGTGCGAAATGCCCCAATTCGGCAATCATTCGTCCATTCCCGTAGAAGATGTTTTATCAAAATACCTGCCATTTGGCCGATAGTGCCCCGACGCTTTTAGTGCCTCCGCCACTTCTGGCGGCATATAGGTTTCGTCATGTTTGGCCAGCACCGTATCAGCCACAAAAACGCGCCCGCCACCAGTGGCAACAAAACGGCCTTCAGTCACCACGCCTTGTCCTTCACGAAATAAATCGGGCAACATGCCGTGATAGCTGACCGATATTTCATGCGCCAAATCACTTATAATAAAATTGATTTTTAGTGGATTTTCAGTGTCGTGAACGACACTGCCGCTTTTGACTAATCCACCCACCCGAAGCGGCTGGCCAATGGGTGCGGGGTGTTGTGCCAATGCGCTTGGCGAGCGAAAAAACAAGATATTATCTTCCAGCGCACTCAGTGCCAGCCATGCGGCCAGTGCCAAAAAACCCAGCCCTGCCACAATAACAATAAAGCGCGTTTGTTTGGCTGTCATTTATTCCCCCCTATATTTCCCCTATATTTTTCAGGCCTTAAATTCTCGTCTAACACTTTAGCCAAAGGCAAATTATCCGATAATCCACCGCGCAAAGCCTTCCATATTTGTTGGGCTTTGGCGGTTTGGCCTTGTTGTTGCCATGCCATGCCGCGCCAAAATTGCGCGGTCAAATTATCTGGCTCAAGCTGCAATGTTTTGTCTAGCCAAAAAATCGCCGCTTCGGGAATAACACCCCCCTCTTGTGCAATCAATGCCTGCGCCAA
>JBPCVS010000153.1:0-5374 GCA_051010295.1 Parvibaculales bacterium
TGTCTCTCTGGCCGCTTGCATGAGCCGCCGCATTTCCACAATGGCGGCCTCCAATCCACAAAAAATTGCTTCGCCAATAAGAAAATGCCCGATATTTAACTCAACCATTTGCTCAATGGCCGCCACCGCACCCACTGTCTGATAGCACAAACCATGCCCCGCATGCACCTCTAATCCATATTCATCAGCCAATCGTGCCATATTTTGCAACTGCACCAGCAGATTTTGCGCATTTTCATTGGCCGTGACTGCCCGACAATATTCGCCAACATGAAACTCAACAATATCCGCCCCGCTTTTTTGTGCTGCTTCAATTTGGGCGGCAACCGGGTCAATAAAAAGCGAGATGCGAATCCCAGCCGCTTTAAGCGGCTCAATCGTGTGTTGCAAAACATTGCCACCCGCCACCACATCTAAGCCGCCTTCGGTGGTTACTTCTTGTCTTTTTTCTGGCACAAGGCAACAGGCATTGGGTTTGTGGCGCAAAGCAATGTCGCGCATTTCTTCAGTGGCCGCCATTTCCAAATTGAGCGGCACGCCAATGCTGGTTGCTAATTTTTCAATATCGCGGTCGCCAATATGGCGGCGGTCTTCGCGCAAATGGGCGGTGATGCCATCGGCGCCTGCCGCCGCCGCCAGTTGCGCCGCTCGCACAGGATCGGGCAAGCCGCCACCGCGTGCATTGCGAATGGTCGCCACATGGTCAATATTGACACCCAAACGTAATTTTTTGTCCGCACCACTCATAATCTGTCCTTTTTATCGGCATCTTTTTGGCGGCGTAAATTGCGATTCTTGCGCTTCAAAACCAGCCGTCTACGGCGTTTTTGATAGGTTTTAATTATCCAAAAACTTGGATAATATGTCGCCACCGCCAAAATCAGCCCAACGGGAAACATGCCTATCATCATTGGCCCAATAAACGGCAATAAGGTGCTTGGCGTATCTAGCAACAGGCGAAAACTTATTTCTGGCAAGGCCAGTGATTGCGGGGGTAGCCCTAAAATAAAACTACCGCTTTTATAGGTGGCCACCCAAATAAACGGAAAGGTGAAAGGATTGCCAACCCATGTGCCAAGCGCAGAAGACAAAATGTTAGCCCCAAACAGCCACGCAATCAGCCCCGCCCATAAAAAATGTGTGCCCAATAATGGCGAAGCGGAAATAAACGCACCAATCGCCAATCCCAAAGCGATGGAATGTGTGCTGCTGCGCAAGCGCAACACCCGCCGCCATGAATAGGTGAGAGCGCGCAACCAGCCCTCGCGTGGCCAGACATATTGTCGCCAACGTTCTAAAGAAGAAAGGGGTCTGCGTCTTTTGAACATGCTCGCTCACAATTTTTAATTATTTAAGCCCCCGACTGCCCGGTTTAATAGGCGGAATTTTTTGCATATCGGCAGGGATATTATCCGCTTCAAATGTTTCAAATTCCACTTGCGCCAGCGACTCAAATTTTATACCGATTTTAGCGCGCCCTGCCGAGCGGTCAATCAAACATCCTGCGCCCACCACGCGCCCACCACGCGCTCTGATGGCCGCAATCGCCTCGCGTGAGGAAAGGCCAGTTGTTACAATATCCTCCACCATAACAACACGCGGCTTATGCGATAGGTCAAAACCGCGCCGCAAAGTAAAAGCACCATCAACGCGCTCCAAAAACATCGATTCCACTTTTAGCTGACGCGCCACCTCATAGCCAATAATCAAGCCGCCCATCGCAGGTGCCACCACGCAATCAATCTCACCTTTTGTGCTGGCGCGCAATTTTTTTGCCAAAGCCCGCGCCAGTCTGCCAGCGCGCTTGGGGTCGGCCAGCACCCGCGCGCATTGCAAATAATGGCGCGAATGGAGGCCAGAAGACAATAAAAAATGGCCTTCTAGTAAAGCCCCTGCGGCACGAAATTCATTAAGTATTTTTTCTGGTGGCATGTTGTTTGCTTTTCGCATTTTTGGGTTTGCTCTTTTTATTTGTGGGTTTGCTTTTCGCATTTTTTGGCTTGCTCTTTTTACTTGTGGGGCTATTTGGCTGTTTTGTCGCCTCTTTTATTGTTTCTGATAAATTGCCTGATAAAACGCGCTTCACACTATTAACCGCCGAGCTATTTTGTAGGCCAGTGATGATTGTTTTGGCATGGGCAACATCACGCACTTGAATATCAAAAGTTAAATCGCAAAAATCCTCATCGCGTTGTGTTAGTGCCAAATTAGCGATATTGGCATCGCAATCAGCGATGGTTTGGGCAATAACACTTAAAGACCCGGTGCGATTAACCGCCGTCATCTGCAAGCGGGTATCAAATAATTTACCCGTCTCTTTTAGGTTTTCACTATCCCAACGCATCTGCACCCAACGTTCAGGTGAGGCAATATAAGCGTCCAATTCTGGCGCGTGTGCAGGATATACCAACACGCCTTCGCCAGTTTTTACAATGCCAACAATATCGTCACCCGGCAGTGGAAAACACGCATCGGCAATTTGCACCGCCGTGCCATAAAGCGCACCATTAAGCGGCACCGCCACCGGGTCATCTTGGGCTGGCACAGCGACACGCGAAGCCATGCCGCGCCGACTAACCAAAGCGCGCATCACACCCGCAAAAGCACTTTTGCGGGTGCGGCTTTTTTGCGGCATCACGGCGCGCAAAACATCGCCTGCGGCCAGCTCACCGCGCCCAATATCAGCAAATAATGTGTCAAGATTAGTGTAGTCCATCACTTTCAGCACGCGCTCAAAAAGTTTTTTGTTGGCTTTGATATTTTCTTCCAGCAATAAATTTTCCAGCAAATTTTTGCCAATCGTGATATAGCCCGCCTCCCGCGCCTCGCGCAATGAATGGCGAATAGCAGCGCGGGCTTTGCCTGTCACCACATGGTATAAACGATTGCCGCTTGGCAGATGGTCTGGCTCAGTAATCACTTCAATTTCATCACCATTTTTGAGCAAAGTACGAAACGGCAGGCTTAAACCATTAATCCGCACCCCCACACAGCTATTGCCAATTTCAGTATGCACCGCATAGGCAAAATCTAATGCGGTGGCACCGCGTGGCAAAGCAATCAAGCGGCCTTTAGGCGTAAAGCAAAAAACTTGGTCGTTAAATAATTCAAGGCGGGTATTTTCCATAAATTCTTCCGCCGTGCCGCCATGTCGGATTTGTGCCACCATATCTTGCAACCATGCAAAAGGCTCAAGCTGTGATAAATCTGGCGCACCATCTACGCCATCTTTATAAGCCCAATGGGCGGCCACACCATTTTCGGCAATGGCATGCATTTGCTGGGTGCGAATTTGCACCTCTACGCGCTGCTTATTGGGCCCAATAATCGTGGTATGCAAACTTTTATAGCCGTTTAATTTTGGCGTTGAAATATAGTCTTTATATCGCCCCGGCACATAACGATATTCGCGGTGCAAAATGCCCAAAGCGCGATAGCAAGCATCCTCATCATCAACAATAATTCGGTAGCCAAACACATCGGATAATTGCTCTAGCGAAATTGATTTATGCTGCATTTTGCGCCAAATAGAAAATGGACGTTTTTGCCGCCCATAAACTTTTGTGCGCAAGCCGCGATTGCCCAAAAGCGCGCTAAAACTATAGGCAATATCATCCAGCATTTCACTGCTTTGCCGCGCCAACTCATCAAGCCGCACCAGCACCAAATTGCGCGCTTTATTATTGAGTTCCATAAAAGCTAAATCTTCCAATTCTTCGCGAAAACTTTGAATTCCCATGCGTCCCGCCAGAGGCGCGTAAATATCTAAAGTTTCCTGCGCGATACGGCGGCGTTTTTCTTCCGATTTAATAAAATGCAAAGTCCGCATATTATGCAACCTATCGGCCAATTTAATCAGCAAAATGCGAATATCAGAAGCGGTCGCCAGCAATAATTTGCGAAAATTTTCGGCCTGCGCGCTATTGGTTGAAGCCAGCTCCAACTGCGATAATTTGGTCACGCCATCAACAAGGTCGGCAATTTCGCGGCCAAATAAGCTTTCAATCTCACCATAGGTGGTGTCGGTATCTTCAATCGTATCATGCAAAAGCGCGGTGGCGATACTGGCGGCATCAAGGTGCAAATCGGTTAAAATGCCTGCCACTTCAACGGGGTGCGAAAAATATGGGTCACCCGAAGCGCGTTTTTGGTCGCCATGTTTATGCGTGGCAAACACATAGGCGCGGTTAAGCATATCTTCACTGGCAGTCGCATCATAGCCGACAACCCTATCAACAAGTTCATATTGGCGCATCATGACAGCACCCATCTGACACGGATAACCGACTTAATCAATCGCTCACAAAACGCATCAATCAGAGTTGCGATCTTTCGCTGGAGTCGCCTCAAGGGCTTGTAGGGCGGCAAGAATGTCATCCTCGCTCATCTCTTTCATATCTTCCGCAGTTTCTTGCGGTGGTGTGTCAGCTTCATCATGCGGTGCTGGTGTAACGGGGCGGCTAACGGCAGGGCCAGACAAAAAATCTTCCTGCGGCTCATCAATTTCAATCTGTTTTTGCAACGAGCCAACAAGCTCTTCACGCAATGTTTCTGGCACAAGTTTTTCTTCGGCAATTTCGCGCAAAGCAATAACGGGGTTTTTGTCATTATCGCGCTCAACCAGCACCTCGGCACCCGCCGACATGCCACGCGCCCGATGTGCCGACAATAAAACCAGCTCAAAGCGGTTATTTACCTTATCAATACAATCTTCCGAAGTTACCCGCGCCATTATCAATCCGTTCTGTTAGCACCTATCTATCCGTCAATGGCATTTTTAGGCCTGTTGCGCAAAATGCGCAAGCAAAAACATAAAAATTATAGGCGGTGGCACTTTTGCCAATCTGATTTTGTAAATTGCTGTCTTAATTGTGCAATGCTCAATTGTGCAATGCCCAGGCCAGCTGGATATTTCCAGCCGGGCGCAATATCAGCCAAAGGCCGCAACACAAAATCGCGCAAATGCAAGCGCGGATGCGGCAAAATTGGGCGGCTTTGCGACAGCTGGCCGCGATAATCCAAAATATCCAAATCAAGAATACGCGGTGCCCATTTTGCGCGGCGCACACGGCCAAAATCAGCCTCAATTTTGTGCAAATGCAACAACAAGCCACGCGGCGACAGGCTGGTATCAATGGCCGCCACCGCATTAACATAATCGCTTTGCCCCACAACACCCACTGGGCGCGTGCGATAAAAAGGCGACACACACCGCAAACGCAAAGGCCGCTTGTGCAAAGCCTGACAAGCCGCCTGCAAAACGCCAACGCAACTGCCAAAGCTGCCTGACAAATTGCTACCCAGCCCAATATAAATTGCATCTGTAGAATTAAGCATAATGTTGCATAAGGTTTTTAACACTTGCTGACAACCC
>JBPCVS010000154.1:0-3365 GCA_051010295.1 Parvibaculales bacterium
CGCATAGCTCGCTTGGGAGAAAGAAGAATCAAATATAAAAGCGTTTTTACAAAATCTCTGGGTTCACATCTAGCAGATTTATAATGTAGTCGTCGGTTTGTGTTGTTTCCGCCTTTATCCATGTGTATGCGCCATTTTGTGCTGTGCCAGTCGCATTGGCCGTGGGGTCTGCGCCAGCTTCTTGTGTGCTACTGTATAATGCGAACAACACATCTACCAATAAGGAGTTGGCATCATAATCTATGCCAGCCGTGCCAACAAAATTAACTAAATTATCGGCGGTTGTATCAGCATCAATGGCAGTTATCAAATCACCCAATGTGTGTTGATGGCCATAGCGGATAAGGATGGACTCATCAGCAGCACCAATAATCACCGTGCTTTCATCCACTGACGATATACCAAGTAGAGTAATATCATCGCCTTGCTCCCCCGCAGTGGCTGCTTCAATGGTCAAGCCACCAATCACGGTTTTAGCTTTAATGCTAGGCGCACCACCAGATAATTTAATATCCCCAAAATCAGTAAGAATGGCAATATCGCCACCAGAATATTCCCCGTCCACTGTTGTTATATCAACCAGTGCCGTTACATCACTATTTTCCTGCAAAGCTGATAGCAACTCGCTGAATAGGGTAGCAGTAAGTGCTTTAATGATGATGGTGTCGCCATCTACGTCAATCTCCAAACTGCTGCTGCCTGCAAGCTTGATAAAGACTTTAATTTCGGGCACCCCGCCGCCCTGTTTGTCGGTAAATTTGATGCCATTAAAGGTGATTGTTGATATAGAGTGTGCCCCCACTTTGCCCAGCACATAAAAATCATCGCCAGAGGGCAGTTTTGCCACCGCGTCCACATCGCCCGTGCCATCATTATTGCTATCGGTGACAATCACATAATATTCATAAATGTCTTCAGTGGCAGGCAGGCGCAAATCATCAACCGCTACGAAACTGATAATTTTGCCCACGCCGCTGGCTGTATCAGCCACGTAAATCTCACCCGCCGCCACATCAATCGTGCGGTGGGCGGGCACGTCCCCCGCAGCAACTTTATCTGCCTTGCTTATTGTGCCGCCTGAAAAAGAAAATTGGCGCGCATCGGCATCAGAGGCATCACCACTGGCATCGGCATTTATGCGGCCAGCAAATGTAGCAGGCAATTCTATTGTTATGGTTACGGTGGTTTCTACATTCAATTTATAGGTCGGGCGTGGGTTGGCTTCATAATCGCCACTATCCGCCCCGATAAAAGAAAGCTGATTCTCGGTTATACGAAACATAGCGTTACTATAACCCGCGCCAGAGTTCGGCTTTAATGTGTAAGCCGTGCCGACAATTATCCCATCGCTATTATCATCATCTGCGTCTGGCACATCATCATGGTCAAATGTGCCAATAATAATTGGGGTGGTGCTACCATTGGCATTTTCTTGAAGCAAGCCGTTGCCTTCACTATAGATTTTGACATTGGTTTCACCTTCGGGGCGCAAAAATAATCTAGTCTGTATGGGTGGTGATGTCTTGCTGTCGCCACCACAAGCGGCCAACATAAGACCGATTAAAACGGTATTTTTATTTTTTCCAAAACCAAGCTTTTTCTTTTTCCCAAGCCATGCCCCTGCACCAAATTGGCTTCGCTTCGCTCGCCAATGTGCGGGCGGCTTTAGACAGGTCGCCATTTGCTGGCGCGGTATAAGCACTAGCCGCTTTGGCGGCTTAGTGTGCCTTCCGCCCTTTGGGGAAAAAGAAAATAAAAGCATTTGTCTAATCAAATATATTGTCCCCCTAGATTATGCTTTTTATAATAGTGCTAGCACTTTATCAAGGGCTTCGGGGTAGGCGATATGTTCTTGCTCCAACACGCGGGCGGCCAAACTATCAGCCGTGTCATCGGCCGCCACCATAATTTGCTTCTGCACAATAATCGGCCCATCATCCATTTCTGGCCGCATATAATGCACGGTGCAACCATGTTTGCCCACGCCATCATGCAACACGCGCTCATGGGTGTGCAGGCCTTTATAATCAGGCAATAAAGACGGATGAATGTTAATAATGCGGTCGTGCCAATGGGTCACAAAATCGGGGGTTAAGAGGCGCGCAAATCCAGCCGCGCAAATTAAATCCACCCGCGCTTTATCCAATGTTTTTTGCATTTCGGCTTCAAAATCTTCACGCATGGCATAATTTTTATGGTCAATGATTGCACATGGCACATCAGACAATTCACAAAGCTCAATGCCAGCCGCATCGGGCTGGTTGGTGATGGCAAGCACCCAATCGGCGGGCACATTGGCTTGTGCAATATGCTCGGCAAGTGCGGCCATATTGCTACCGCGTCCAGAAAATAAAATGGCAATCCGTATATTGGTGACCATTTGTCTCACAAATTGTTGATTGTAACCTGTGCATCATCGGTTTTATATAATTGTCCGATTGGCACAGCAGTTTCACCCATATCGGCAAAAGCGGCAATAATATCATCGCTCATTTGTGCATCCACCACCAGCACCATGCCAATGCCGCAATTAAAAACCCGCATCATCTCCATCGGGTCAATTTTTCCGCTTTGTTGTAGCCAGTCAAAAATGGCAGGGCGTTGCCATGCTTTGGCATCAATTTGTGCGCCCACCCCATCGGGCAACACACGCGGCAGATTTTCAAATAACCCGCCGCCCGTAATATGCGCCAAAGCGTGAATTGCCTTGCTATCATTAAAGATTTTAAGCGCGCCTAAAATGGGTTTTACATAAATTTTGGTTGACGTAAGCAGAGTGTCGGCCAAATTTTTGCCGCTATCGGTTGGGCATTTATCATCCCAATCCAGCCCCGCCTGTGCCACCAATTTACGCACCAGCGAAAAGCCATTGGCGTGTATCCCCGAAGATGGCAAACCCAGCACCACATCGCCCACGCCCACATTTTGCGGCAATAGATTGGCGCGTTCCACCGCCCCCACTGCAAAGCCCGCAAGGTCATAATCGCGGGGCGCATAGAGGTCGGGCATTTCTGCCGTTTCGCCACCAATCAGCGCGCAATTTGCCTGTTTGCAGCCTTTGGCAATGCCGCCAATCACTGTTTCAGCCACATCAACATCCAGCTTACCAGTGGCAAAATAATCAAGGAAAAATAGCGGTGTCGCGCCCTGGACAATCAAATCATTAGCGCACATGGCCACCAAATCAATGCCGATTGTGTCGTGCCGCCCCGTCTCAATGGCGATTTTCAGCTTAGTGCCAACGCCATCATTGGCGGCCACCAAAATAGGGTCATTAAATTTGCAGGCGGCCAAATCAAACAAACCACCAAAGCCGCCAAGCGCACCATTATCCCCCGTACAACGCGTGGCTTTGCCCTGCCGCG
>JBPCVS010000155.1:0-4432 GCA_051010295.1 Parvibaculales bacterium
TTATCAAAAAAATGATTAGCACCTTTCATATCGGTATAATCAATAATTATGCCTTTTTGCGATTGCAGGCGTTCCACCATTTCCAACACATTCTCTTTTGGCACAATGCGGTCGGCACTTCCATGCACAATAAGGCCCGAAGTCGGGCAGGGCGCAAGAAAAGTAAAATCATAAAAATTGGCAGGCGGGGCAATAGAGATAAACCCTTCAATTTCTGGTCGCCGCATTAAAAGTTGCATGCCTATCCACGCGCCAAAACTATAGCCCGCAATCCAGCATTTTGGTGCGTCTGCCGATAATGCTTGCAGCCAGTCTAGTGCTGATGCGGCATCGGATAATTCGCCAACGCCCTCGTCAAAGCTGCCTTGACTGCGCCCAATGCCACGCGAATTAAAACGCAATGTCGTAAAACCCCTATCAACAAATTGGTGATAGAGGCGATAGGTCACTGGATTATTCATATTGCCCCCGAGTTGTGGCAAGGGATGCAAGATAAGCGCGATGGGCGCACCAGCTTTTTTATTATGGCTATAGCGGCCTTCAAGCCGCCCTTCTGGGCCATTAAAAATGATTTCAGGCATAATTTATTATTTTTCTTAATCTTGACTAATTTAGTCGGAATAACTATATTTATGAATGTGCGCCTATATGTAGCGAATGGTGCTATAAAAATGCAAGTTTTTTCGTAAAAATCTATAGAAAGCAAACGCTTATGAAAATTTCAACACGTGGCCGTTATGCCGTTATGGGCATGGCGGATATTGCCCAACAGATAGAGATTGGGCGCGAGGGGCCTTTTTCCCTGTCAGAAATCAGCCTGCGGCAAGAAATTTCGCTGGCTTATTTGGAGCAAATTTTTGGCGATTTGCGCCGTGCAGGGCTGGTGGTTAGCCAACGCGGGGCGCAAGGCGGCTATGTGCTTGGCGATGCGCCGCAATATATTCGTATTGGTGATGTGATTGTGGCGGTTGATGAACCGATTGATGTGACGCGATGCCAAGCCGCGCAAGGCTGTTTGAGCAAACATATGCGTTGCCTCACCCATGATTTGTGGGACCAGCTTGGCCAGCATATTCATCATTATCTCAATTCAATATCGCTGGCTGATGTTGTGTCGGGACAAGGGCTACTGGCTGAAAATATAGCCGAAAATGTAGCAAGACCGATGATTAATATAGATAGCAAAATGTGAGCAAATAATGACCCGCACTTATCTTGATTATAATGCCACCGCCCCTTTGCGGCCAGAAGCGCGAGCCGCAATGCTGGCGGCTTTAGAGATGGTGGGCAATCCGTCTGCCGTGCATGCCGAGGGGCGCGTTGTGCGTGGCTTGGTGGAGGCGGCGCGTGATGATATTGCCGCTTTTGTCGGCAGCACCATAAAAGACGCGACCATCAGCTTCACTTCTGGCGGCACCGAGGCTTGCAATCTGGCTTTGCGGTTAAGCCATGCGCCCGCTGGCGAGGTTGGGCGGCTGATTGTGAGCGCGATTGAACATAGCGCGGTGCGCGAAGCTGTTACCTATAGTGGTTTGCCTTATGAGATTTTGCCTGTGTTGGGCGATGGCGTGGTTGATTTGGCGGCGTTAGATGGTTTGCTTGATAATCCGCGCCCCGCGCTTATTTGCGTCATGTTGGCCAATAATGAAACCGGCATTATTCAGCCAATAGCACAAATTGCCCGCCGCGCCCAAGCGCATGGCAGTTTGCTATTTTGTGATGGTGTGCAAGCAGGCGGCAAAATGCCAATCAATATGGCGGAATTGGGGTGTGACGCACTCAGCCTGTCAGCGCACAAGCTGGGTGGACCAACGGGCATTGGCGCGCTCATCACGCGGGCTGGGCTGGTTGTGCCGCCATTGTTGCGCGGTGGTGGGCAAGAGCAAAGCCGTCGCGCTGGCACCGAAAATATCAGCGGCATTGCTGGCTTTGCCGCCGCCGCACGGGCTTGCGATTTGGCGGGGCTGGAAAATCTGGCACGGCAACGCGATGATATGGAAAACGCGCTTAAAGCCATTGCGCCGATTTGCATTTTTGGCGAAACCGCACCGCGCTTGCCCAATACCAGCAATTTTGCGCCTAACCATGAAAATATGGGGCTGGATGCAGAAACGCAACTGATGGCGTTGGATTTGGCGGGCGTGGCGGTGAGTGCGGGCGCGGCTTGTTCTAGCGGCAAAATAGCGCGTAGCCATGTGTTAGCGGCAATGGGGGTGGAGGATAGGCTTGCCAAAGCGGCTTTGCGGGTAAGTTTGGGGTGGCAAAGCACCCCGCAAGATACGGAAAAATTTATTGCCACATGGGGCAATTTCATGCGCCAGCATGGGGTTGATGCCAGCCATAGAGCAGCAGAATGAAAGCGAGCAAAATATGAGTAATGCAAAATCATCAATTAACCGCGAAACTGTGGATGCCGTTGCCAAATTTGGCGGCGAGCATTATCAATATGGTTTCGTCACCGATATTGACAGCGACAAAGCTCCAAATGGCTTAAATGCCGATATTGTCCGCTTTATCTCGGCCAAAAAGGACGAGCCGCAATGGTTGCTTGAGTGGCGGCTGGAGGCTTTTGAACGTTGGCAAACTATGCGCGAACCCGATTGGGCAAAAGTTGATTATCCCAAAATTGACTATCAGGCACTTTGTTATTATGCCGCGCCAAAATCAATGGAGAACGCGCCCAAAAGCCTTGATGAGGTTGACCCCGAATTGTTGCGCACCTATGAGAAGCTAGGGATTCCTCTGCAAGAACAAGAAATGCTGGCGGGGGTGCGCAAAGTGGCGGTTGATGCGGTGTTTGACAGCGTGTCAGTTGGCACAACTTTCCATGAGGAGCTGGCCAAAGTCGGCGTGATTTTCTGCTCTTTTTCTGAGGCGGTGAAAAATCACCCCGATTTGGTGCGCAAATATCTAGGCTCGGTTGTGCCGAAATCTGATAATTATTTTGCCGCGCTTAATTCGGCGGTGTTTTCTGATGGTTCATTTGTATATGTGCCGCCGGGGGTGCGTTGCCCGATGGAATTATCCACCTATTTTCGCATCAATGAAGCCAATACTGGCCAATTTGAGCGCACTTTGGTGATTGTTGATAAGGGCGCGTATGTTAGCTATTTGGAAGGTTGCACCGCGCCCATGCGTGATGAACATCAGTTGCATGCGGCAGTGGTGGAGCTGGTGGCATTGGAAGATGCGGAGATTAAATATTCAACCGTGCAGAATTGGTATCCGGGCGATGCACAAGGGCGCGGCGGGGTTTATAATTTTGTCACCAAACGCGGCGATTGCCGCGAGGCCCGCGCCCGCATAAGCTGGACGCAGGTGGAAACGGGCTCGGCCATCACATGGAAATATCCGTCCTGCATTTTGCGCGGCGATGATAGCCATGGCGAATTTTATTCCATCGCCATTGCCAATAATTTGCAACAAATTGATAGCGGCACAAAAATGTTGCATCTAGGGCGCAACACTTCTAGCCGCATTATCTCTAAAGGCATCTCGGCAGGGCACGCGTCAAACACCTATCGTGGGCAAGTCAATGTGCACCCCAAAGCCACCAATGCGCGCAATTTTACGCAATGCGATAGTCTGCTGATTGGCGATAAATGTTCCGCCCATACTGTGCCTTATATTGAGGGCAAAAATCGCTCGGCATTATTGGAACATGAGGCGACCACCTCAAAAATCAGCGATGAGCAATTATTTTTCTGCCAGCAACGCGGGCTGGATGGCGAAGCGGCGGTGGCATTGATTGTTAACGGCTTTTGCCGTGAGGTTTTGCAACATTTGCCGATGGAATTTGCGGTTGAGGCGCAAAATCTGGTGGGCATATCACTGGAAGGAAGCGTGGGATGAAAACATTGCTAAAGGTAAAAAATCTGCATGTGCGGGTGGATGATAAAGAGATTTTGCGCGGGCTGGATTTGACCATTCAGGCGGGCGAAACCCACGCCATTATGGGGCCCAATGGGTCGGGTAAATCAACTTTGGCGCATGTGCTGGCGGGTAAATCTGGCTATGAAATTGTCAAAGGCGATATGCTATTTGATGGCGTGTCGCTGGCTGATATGTCGCCTGAGAGCCGCGCCCATGCGGGGCTGTTTTTGGCGTTTCAATATCCGATGGAAATTGCTGGCGTTACCAATATGACTTTTTTGAAAACGGCAGTGAATGCTATGCGGATTGGGCGCGGCGAGGCGGAACTAGATGCGGCCAGTTTTTTGCGGATGGCGCGAGAACAAGCCAAAAATTTGGGCATGAATGACGATATGCTCAAACGCGAATTAAATGTGGGCTTTTCTGGCGGTGAAAAAAAGCGCAATGAGATTTTGCAAATGGCGATGTTGCAACCGCGCCTTGCCATATTGGATGAAAGCGATAGTGGGCTAGATATTGACGCGCTGAAAATTGTTGCCGAAGGGGTGAATAATTTGCG
>JBPCVS010000156.1:0-3181 GCA_051010295.1 Parvibaculales bacterium
GGGAAGCGGGACGACTATGATTGAGACGTTGAATAATGGCCGCGTAGGAATCGGTATTGAGCGAGAAAAGCACTATTGCGACCTCATCCGCCAGCGAGTCGAGAGAGAAGTAGGCGGGTTACTTTGACATGCCCTCACAAATGGATTTTATCCTGAGTTATTACCTTGACAGGCCAAATCAGGAAGTGCCTCACCAAGAGGTTGTTGATTGGGCTACAGAAAATTGGAAACGTGAAACTGGAAAAGTTTTCCGCGACCCTGACCGCGCCATTAGAAGTCTTCATCAGAATGGTAAGTTGGTTAAAGTTCACAAGGGAGTTTATAAATATGACCCCACTGCCGTTCATGAGCCTAAATTGCAAGATTTCACAGATGAACAAAAAAAATCTATATTGAAGCGCGATAAATATAAATGTGCCATTTGTGGGCTTGGAAAAGCAGAGGGGCTAGAGCTTCATGTTGACCATATTAAGCCAAAAGAATTGGGTGGTGAAGCGACCCCCGAAAACGGACAGATATTATGTTCTAAGCATAATAATTTGAAGAAATATTATAAACAAACCGAAACTGGCAAAAAGATGTTTATCAATCTTTTGCGGCGAGCAAAAACAGTTGATGATGAAGAGTTGGTAGCGTTTTGCAAAGAAATTTTGAAATTATATGACCAACATGGAATTAATGGTCACATTAAGTGGAAAGATGACTGATTCAATCCGTTTGTGGATTAAACCATTCGGATTTGCGGATAAAATGTGCCAGTGCCATCATGCCAAAATTGGCCGCCAGTCCGACAACGCCGGCATGGATGCCCATTGTATCAATAGTGATGAGGTTAAACCGCAAAGTGATGACGACTAGCACGCCAGCCGCCAGCCCCGCAATGGCGGCGCGTGCGCCCACAAAGGGCAACAACACCCCGACAATTAAAATGGGGAAAGCCTGCGCCAGTAAATCCAGTTTTAGCACCACCAAACTCCAAATATCTTGTGGCAAAATAAGCGCGGCATAGGCCATTGCGAACATCAACACCCAAGAAAGCGTGCGGCCAATTTTTGCCAGCCGCGCTTGCGACAAATTGGGAAAATTGGGGCGGATAAAATCATTATTGAAAATCGCGCCCAGCGACAACATCGCACTATCCATTGTGGACATAATGGCGGCCAGCACCGCCGCCATAAACACCGCCAAAAACACATTAAGCGCGGGCACACTTTGCGCCAGAAAATCTAATAGACGCGGGATAACTTGGTCGGTTTCACCAGTCGGAATGGGCGGCAAAACCAGCCCTGCGGCCATCGCGCTCACCACAATAGGCAGGGTGACAACAAACGGCATAAAAGCCATAAAAATAAAACTGGCGCGTAGCGAAGGCCAGTTGCGCGCCGCATAAATGCGTTGAATGGCGTGTGGGTAAAGCGAGATGGAACAGCCAAATAAAATGATGGTGGAAAAGCCGTTAATCCAACTTCGCGCTCCAAAATCTGGCCAGTTTGGGTTGGGGTTTTCGGCCAGTTGTTGCGTCAGCGCGCCCACCCCGCCAAACATCACCAGCACACAAATAATAATGCCGAGCGAACCAATCAACAACAACACGCCTTGCAGCATATCAGTCCACACCACCGAGCGCATACCGCCCATGCTTTCGTAAAATGCCATAATAGCGGCCAGCCCAAAAATCGCATAGGCGGGTGCCAGCGCATTATCGGTGAGTTGCGAGGATAAATGCCCAACCGCCTTAAAATTGGTCAACACATAGCTACCCAGCGCGAAAATAAAAATCAGATTGAGCAACAACACCAAGAGATTATTTTTATAGCGGTGGCGAATATAATCCACTGGCGTGATGAAATTATATTGCTTGGCCAGCGCGTTTAGTTTTTTGCCAAAAACCAAATAGGCCAGCAAAACGGCCGCCATTCCTGCGGCAGAAAACAGCATCACTGGCCCGTTGCGATAGGCATTGCCAGCGAAGCCAAATAAGGTGTTGCCGCTATATTGCGTGGCATAAAGGGTGAGAAAAAGCGGTATCGCGCCAAGCATTCCGCCTGCCAAATAATAATCGCTCAAAGAATTTTCGCGCACCCGAAACCGCGCCCACAGCCCGATAATTGGCAGGGCGGCCAAATAAATAGCGATTATCCATAACACCATTGTGTTCATAATTGTCTCTTCATTTTCTCCAAATAAAGCTAGGCAAATTTGTTTTTCTGGTCAAGCAAATGTGCGCCGATGACCGCAGTCAGATTCAGCACCAGCCCGATTAACCCAGCATGAATACCCATTGTGTCAATGCTGACAAGACCATAGCGCAAGGCGAGCACCGTTAGCAGACCCGTCACCAGCCCGATAATAACCGAGCGGGCGCGCACCGAAGGCAACAAAACCCCGACCGCCAAAGCGGGAAACACCTGCGCCAGAAAATCCACCTGTAGCAAAATAAAGCTCCAAATATCTTGCGGAAAAACCAGCGCGGCATAGGCCATTGAGAACATCAGCACCCAAGAAAGAGCGCGGCCAATGCGCGTGAGTTTGGCCTGCGACCAATGCGGAAAATTGGGGCGGATAAAATCATTATTAAACACCGCACCCAGCGACAACATCGCGCTATCCATGGTGGACATTATGGCGGCCAGCACCGCAGCCATAAAGAGGGCAGAAAATATCTGCATGATGGGTTGCTCACGTGCCAGAAAATCAATCAGGCGCGGTATCACTTGGTCGGTTTCGCCCGCCGCAAGCGGTGGCAAAATCAGCCCTGCGGCCATCGCGCTCACAATGATTGGCAGAATAATAAAAAATGGCGTGAAGGTGAGTAGCACAAAGCTGGTGCGCAAAGTGGCGATGTTGCGGGCGGCATAAATGCGTTGAATAACATGCGGGTAAAGCGGTATGACCAGCCCGAATAAAATCAAGGTAGAAAAGCCCGTCATCCAGCTTCGTGCCGTAAAGGGCGGCCAGCTGGGGCTGGGGTTCTGCACCAGATTTTGCGCCAGCACAAACGGATTTTCAAACAATACCAGCACCGATATTATCACCCCCATCGCGCCGATAAACAGCAATATGCCTTGCAACATATCGGTCCACACCACCGAGCGCATGCCGCCCACGCTTTCGTAAAATGCCATAATGGCGGCCAGCCCAAAAACCGCATAGGCGGGTGCCAGCGCATTATCGGTGAGCT
>JBPCVS010000157.1:0-3811 GCA_051010295.1 Parvibaculales bacterium
CATAGGCCATTTTTTTGCCCAGCACATCAATAAATTTTTTGGGGTGTGATTTGCTATTCATTGTTTTCTCCCTGTTGTTTTGGCCAGTTATTTTGGCCAGTTGTTTTGTAAAGATTGGCACAGGGCGGCACATAGGGCAAGGGGTAGTGCGTTAACCCCGTTCATCTAAAAGATAGAGCAAAAATTCCCGATACCGCTCTAATTGTTCTTGGTTATCTAAACCATTATGGCGGTTATAAATATCGTTCAATATCGTTTCAAAGCGTGTCACCATTGCGTCCATTTCATTTTGTATTTGCTGGCTGTTTTGTTCAAGCTGCTCCAGATTTTGCCCAATCTGCTGGCGACATTCACGCACATAATCGGCCAATTTGTCAGTTTGGGCGCGGGTTATACGCATCATTTCTTCTTGCGCTTGTTGCATTTCTGCCAACAGGCTTGCCTTGTTGTTCTGCGTGTTGGCGTTGCCCAATTCGGCCAATGTGTCTTGCATTCGCAATGATAAATTGGCCAAGCCGCTATTTTCGCGCACACGGGTTTTTTGCGGGCTGGCATTTTTGCCAAACTCAGAAGCGATAATGGCATCCAGATTATCGGGTTTTTCAGCCGCCCGCACTGGCTGTGCTGGCGGGTTTTGCGCCGCATCATCATCATTATTAAGAATATCGTTAATCGCATCGGCAATTTCGGCCATGCGGTGCATTTCATTTTCCTGTTCACTCATATACGCCTCAATCCGCAACTTTCACTTTACACATACCTGATTGGTAACTTTACCGAATCCTATTAACATCTTGCAATAATCATTCTACCATGACCGAATATATATTTTTTAAGAGCTTTTGTATATGGCGACACAACAACACATTGATAAAGAAAACACCGATATTCCGCCCGCTTATATCACGGCCGAACGGCAAGAAAGCGTGGGTATGCGTGCGCTGGCGGGGTTGTTTTTGTTGGAACATGAATTTCGCAATGTGCCAGACAACAAACAATTAGCGCATTTGGTGGTCAATCGGTTAAACCGCTTTGCGCCCTATGATTGTGCGGTTTTTTGGCTGTGTCGGGGGCCCAGTCGCTTTGATGAGATAACAATTTCGGGCCTTGCCAGCGCAAAGCAAGAAACGAGCGGCAGAAAAAATCAATCGGCTTTGGCGTGGGGGCAAGCCGTTGCCCATTGGCTTGGCAAATCAAAATGGGCCAATACACCAATCACGCCAGACCTTATTGAAGATAAAGCAATATTGGAAATATGGCCAAAAAATATGCCAAAAGCGGGGCTTTATGTGCCGCTTTATGGGCGCGATGGAAAATTACGTGGCGGCATTTTTTTAATGCGGCAAAATGGCTGGTCGCAACCAGTGCGCGTGATGCTTGATCAAATTGCTGATGCGGCCGCCTATACGATAGATGCGCTAGAGGCAGGCGTGCATCGCGGCTATCGCTGGCGGCGATTGGCCGTGCCGTTTGCTTTGGGGCTTGGGGTGATTATCGGGCTTACTTTGCTGGCGGCTATTTTTTTCGCGCCCGTGCCAGATATGGTGCGTGAGCCGATTGAGGCGTGGCGTAGCACTTATTTTGAATAATCTAATAGCTGGGTTTTTAAGGTTTGCACGGCAAGCGGGGTGGTTGCGCCCGCACAAATTATCAGATTGGTGGGTAAATGTAGCCGTTGGGCCGCGCCATAATGTTTTGCGAGGGCGGGATGGTGCAAAAACTCTATGCCCCTATCTTTAGAAAAAGAAAAATCATCAGTGGTTAAAATAAAATCACTTTCAAGCATTACCGCTTCTTCTAGGCTAATGGGGCTAATTATTTGTGCGCGCCTGTTGCCGCTATGCGCCAGCCGTGCACCGCTTAATTTAATAATATCGCCCAAAATATGCGTGTCGCCAATGGTCAAGCCGCGCCGTTGCAGTGGCAATATGCTTATATTTTGCGGCTTGCCCTGGTCGGAGTGATGGGCTTGTTTGAGGGCGGCATCTAACTGGCGAAGATAGGCGGCGGCTTGTGGCAGGCGGCCAATGGCGCGGCCAACGCTCATAATTTCTTGCCGTGCGCTGGCATAATTATCATGGGCTTCAATGGTTAACACAATAATCCCCTGCGCTTCCAAAATCTGCCGTTTCAAATGTTGGTTAAATGGACTGCCAATCACCAAATCGGGCTGTAGCTGCAAGATATTTTCAATTGTGCCGTCGCTGATAGGAAAGTTTTTTGCCTGTTCGGTGAAAGGTGATAAATCTGATTGATGAGATTGTGGGGCAAGGGCAATAATTTGCTCAGGCGCGGCAAAAGCCATCAAATAAGGGTCAACACACATATTCAAGCTGACAATTTTTGGCAGTTTATCAAGTGCCGATGCCATTGATAATTTATGCATGTTACCAATCATAAAGAGCAGAAAAGATATTATTAAAAAGCGCATAAACCTATTTGCCATTGCATGCGCCCCTTGTCCAGTTTAGCGTGCCGCCATGTTTGGTTTTATGCGCGATGCAAAACTCAACTTAATTTTGTTGGGGTTGATTATAATAAGTCTGCTGGTTTCTTTCATGGCGGGTGCAGTGGCGTTGCCTTTTCTTGAATTTCTGGCTTTCATGCGCGGCGATGGCACAGCACTGGCGGATACAATTTTTGGCGGTATTCGCGCCCCGCGCATTGCTTTGGCTATCATAAGCGGCTTTGCTTTGGGGCTTGGTGGTGCGGCGGTGCAAGGGTTGTTGCGCAATCCACTGGCCGAGCCGGGCTTGTTGGGTGCTAGCAATGCGGCCGCGTTAGGCGCGGTGGTGGTGATTTATTTAGGGCTGGTTGGCACAATTTCTTTTATTGTGCCATTGGCGGCGGCGGCGGCGGCATTAATATCGGTTTTATTGTTGATTGGTTTTGCGGGCGGTGGCGTGTCTTCATTGCGCTTGATATTGGCGGGGCTGGCACTCAGCACTTTTTGCGGTGCGGGCATTTCTCTGGCACTTAATTTGTCGCCCAATGTGTTTGCCGCTTTGGAAATTTCTTTCTGGTTGCTCGGCGCGGTAGAAAATCGCAGCTGGCTTCATGTGGGGCTAGCTTTGCCTTGCGTTATTGTGGGCTGCGCGCTGATGTTGCTATCAGGTCGTGCGCTTGATGCGCTGTCGCTGGGCGAAGAGGTGGCCGCCAGTCTTGGCCTATCCATGCTGCGTACGCGGCTACGTATCATCACTGGCATGGCGTTGGCGGTGGGCGGCGTGGTGGCTGTAACAGGCGTGATTGGTTTTATCGGGTTGTTGGCACCGCATTTTGTGCGGCCTTATAGCGGGCATTTGCCATCGCGTAGCCTATGGGCATCGGGGCTGATGGGCGCGTTATTATTATTATGGGGCGATACATTGATACGGCTATTGCCAACGCCAATTGAATTGAAGCTCGGCGTGGTTACGGCCTTTTTTGGTGTGCCGATGTTGTTTTATTTGCTGGCACGAAAAACGCTGATTGTGGAATAAATGTAGCGACTTTTTCTTTCTCCCAAGCGAGCTATGCGCTAATCCGTGCTTTGCACGGATACGCAGCCGCTTGGGACGTGCCGCCAACCGCTAAACGCGGTTGGACGCTTATTCTTTTCCCGAGCCAAGCCCTTTGTCTGTAGCGACTCTCTCTATAAATTTATTTGACACAAATTATTTTCGCTATAATAAGAAAGTGCATATCAGGTGCCTCGTAAAAGAGGATAAAAGGGAACGCAGTGTAAATCTGCGGTTGCTCCCGCAACTGTAAGCGAAGAGTCATCGGTCAAAGGCCACTTGGAAACGAGGAAGGCGACCAATGGCGGTGA
>JBPCVS010000158.1:0-4330 GCA_051010295.1 Parvibaculales bacterium
AATATGCGCCACGCAGTCCAATGTGATAGCAGCAAGAAAGAGAAATGCCACAAATACCGCGATTTTATTTTTAATTTTTGTTGTGATGAATAAATTCATGGCTGAAAGATAGAGCGTTAATTTGAAAATTCAAGTTTTATTTTATTCTTAATACAGGCCTGTTAAAGGCCAATTAAATTGGCGCGATTGATTGTGTTTTGGAATAATCGTGCAGAGGCGGCATCTACCATAACGCCTTCATGTGCCACCGAGCCTATCCCCTCGCCAACCGCTTTTTCATACACTGCAATAATTTCGCGGGCAAAATCCACCTCTTTTTGGCTGGGCGAAAACACCTCAAGTGCGGGTGCAATTTGGGCTGGATGAATCGCCCATTTGCCAACCATACCCAACGCCCGTGCGCGCATAGATTCTTCCCGATAGCCCGCCTCATTCTTAAAATCAGCAAAGGGGCCGTCCACCGCATCAATGCCAGCCGCCCGCGCCGCAATAATAATTTGATAACGCGGATAATGAAAAATATCGCCCGGATAGCTATCGGCTTGACCGATATTTTCAACCACCATGCCTTGCGCGGCCGCATAATCGCCCAGCCCAAAAATCATCGCTTCCAGCCGCGCACAACTATTGGCAATGGCGGCTAGATTTTGCATCGCCTCAACTTCCTCAATCAGCACTTCAAGGCCGATACGACGCTTAAGCCCCAACTTCATTTCTAATTGGCTCAACAATTTATCAACAAATTGCACATCAGATGCGGTGCGCGGCTTGGGCAACATAATTGTATCAAGGTTTTCGCCCGCTTGTTCTACAATGGTGATAATATCCTCATGACACCATTGCGTGCCGACATCATTAACGCGCACACAGCGCACGCTTTTGCCCCAATCAAGACTATTAAGTGCATCAATGGTGGTGTTGCGCGCCATCAATTTGGCCGCAGGCGCGACCGCGTCTTCTAAATCACAAAAAACATGGTCAGCCGCACTGCCAGCCGCTTTGGTGAGCATTTTTTCACTTATGCCCGGCACCGCAAGCTGGGTGCGCCGCAAACGCATCACCTTAGGGGGCGCAGCAGAATTGGCGGGGGCGGGGGCGCGGGATTTTTTGGCCATGAAAATCTTTCTCTTTCACTTTTATAGGCAATGTTTATCATAGCGATGATAACATCATGTGTCATCATGCAATATAAATTTAGATGGTAGGGGAGAGCATTGATGGGCGCGTTAATTTTTTGGAGGGCTGGCACGCCACGCATTTTGCGCCCTATATGGCTGGCCGAAAAATTGCCGCCAGAAGAAAAAGCTTCCTCCGCAAAAGCCCAATGAAAAATTGTGAAAAAATTAGCGGAGAAAATTTATTCAGCCAGTTGCAACAAACTCGCTGGACCATTCCTCAATGTAACCAGCAATATTTTTGTGTCATCAATTTCAAAAATACGAAAAATACCACTATCTGATTTATCAAGCATAGTACTTGGGATAGAAATCTGTTTTCGAACCGTAAAACCATTATCATCACACGTCATGGGCGCACCGCTTGGACCCCCTTTTTTCATCTGGATGATTGCGCCACCATTACGCCCACCAAAAGCCACAAAAACCAACCCATCATAGCAAATTTTGCGCAAAAGCCCCGCCGTACTTTTGCTCAACGATGAACCGGGTAGCTTGGAAAAACCTTTTTGTTCAAAAGCATGAATTGGTTGAATAAATGCAATCAATATAAAAAATATTGTTAGTGCAAAAAAAATGGTGACACGCGAAACGGTTTCTGTCATATCATAAACTCAATATTTGGTGGAGGACTAAATTAATGCATAAATATATTATAATCGCACTCGTTGCAACCTTTGGTTGGGCTGTTGCACCAGCTAAAGCCGTTAACCCATATTCTGATTGTGGGATTGGGGCGGCAATTTTTTCCAATAATAGTGCGCTTGCCGCCAGTTCCAATGCGATTTGGGATGTTGGCTCAACAGCCATCACATCAGCGACCATGTCGCCTGAAACTTGTAGCGGCAATCAAGCCGACACGGCAAAATTTATCCTTGAGACGATTGAACAGCTTGAAAGTGATATTGCTTTGGGCAAAGGTGAGCATATTGATGCACTGGCCAGTCTGATGCAATGTGATGCAAATGTTAATCTGGCGGGAATGGTAGCCACTGATTATAGTGTTTTTGTCAGCGATGCTGACTATCAGTCAACCAGCAATCTGGACAAAGCTTCGGCCTTGTATGATTCGTTGAAAGCCAGCAATTTTGAAAGTTGCAAAACGCAATTGTAAATTAGTTTCACACACCCGTCTTGCGCCTACCGCAAGACGGGTTTTTTTATGTCAAAGCTCCTTTTTTTATTCACCTTATTCAGTATTTTTGTAGTTCACGCATCGGCCCAAACCGATTTGGCGACCCATCCTGAATGGCTATTTTTAAATGCCTATAAAGCCAAAAATGGGCAATGGGAAAGTGACATACGCAATGATGATTTCTTTATATCAAAAACAGGGCGCACCAACCCCCAAGCCGAATTGGAAGCTTTTATAAATTTAGCTAAAGCTGCTGAAACAGACCAAAAAAAACGCCAACATTTATGTAAATATCCCGCACGTTTAGATTTTCTAAAAATGCCCGATGGCTTATGTGCAAACACTGAAACTGGGCGGCTGATTTCTAATACTGAATCAATTTCGTTGATATTTGCCGATGGTTTTTTCGGTAATCCAGCTTCCTATTATGGCCATGTTCTTCTTAAATTAAACAGCAAAACCAAACCGCAACAAGGCGAATTTGGCTTGCTAGATACGAGCATCAATTATGGCGCACATATTCCGCAAAATGAAAATATTATAAACTATCTGACAAAAGGAATTTTTGGTTATTATCGGGCATCATTCCAGCCAAATGATTTTTTTCTCAACACCGTTCAATATGCAGATTTACAGGCGAGGGATTTTTGGGCTTACGACCTTAACTTGACTCGCAAACAAGCATTATACATTGCACGGCGTGCCATAGAATTACAAACAGCTGATTTTGATTATTTTTTCTTCGGGGATAATTGCGCCCACCGCATTCGTGACCTATTACGCGAGGCTACGGGTCAAGAGATTGCCGCCGATAATGGGGTTTGGTTCATACCCATGCAACTTATTCGGGGTGTTGCTAACACCAATTTGACGAATGGCAAGCCTTTGGTGTCCAAAGTTCGGTATTTGCCATCTTCACGCAACCGCCTTCTGGCTCAGCTCGCAGTTCTTTCATCCGAACAACAAAGTCAACTCATAAAATTACTTGACGGCATGCCAGTTACAGATATTTCGCTTGAACCAACGCACCGCAAACAGATTTTGGTGGCCGCTGACACACATCTTAGAAACAATATTATCGTGCTTAACCGAAAAGAGGAGGACAAAGCCCAACTACAAAAACAACAAGCCGTGCGGCAATCAGTGTTGTTAGCTTTGATAGGACTTCAACAAACAAAAATTGACGATATAAAGCCCAACACACCACCATTGCCGCATGTGAGTGGCCGCAACGGTACGGCACTATTTTTAACGGCACTAAATGATAATGATGGCAAAAGCGGTGCAGAGCTGACTTTGCGGCCAGCCTATACCGACCATCTTGCACCCGATATTGGGAAAATTTCCAACAGCACATTGCATATGGGGCTTGTGCAAATACGCCAAAGCAATAATACGGTGCGACTGGATCATTTGACTTTTGTGGAAGTGGAGAATTTAACAACCGCACCAATTGATAAACGCTTCGCGCCAGGAAGGGTTTGGTCAATTTCAACTGGTCTTACTCGTAATGGGCTACGCGCCAATGCACCGCTCGTTTCTTATCTGTCGGCTGGCATTGGAAAAGATGTGTCATGGGGGAAGTTTCATAGCTATGCTATAGTGTTCGCCCATGCTGGCGAACAAGACGTGCTATTCAACAAATTATCGGGGGGCGCAAAGGCAGGGCTTATATTGCGTGTGAATGACCATCTTAAAGGGGCATTGACGAGCGAGTGGCGGGAAAAACGTAATGGCGCATTTTACCACCACACAAAGCTGGCTTTTCGGGCAGTACTCTCATCGAATGTTGATATTCAACTTGCAGTTGACACAGATAATGATGGACAAGACCAATGGCGGCTGGGGCTTATAAAATATTTTTAAGTCGGAGGGTGCAGTACATTCTTAGAAAGGAGAAAATTGATGCGTGAGCGCAGAGCAATTATTATTGGTGGCGGCTTGGCTGGTGTTACCAGTTTTTATGAATTAACAACACGCAATAGACCCGCCTTGTTGCTGGAGCGCGAAAGCGCGGTAG
>JBPCVS010000159.1:0-3810 GCA_051010295.1 Parvibaculales bacterium
CCGCCATCAAGAGACATCAATCATACTTTGTTTGGGCGACAAGAAGGCAAATGCAATGGGTGCGATTTTAGCTTTCCGTTTCAAAATTTTACCCGCGACCACATCATCCCGACCATCAAAGGCGGCCAAAACACAGACGATAATTTGCAACTGCTTTGCGCCCGATGCAATTCAGTCAAAGGCGACCGCACAATGGAATATCTTGTCGCCAAACTGACCGAAGATGGCATACTGAAAAAGCCGAGAGGGAAAAAGTGATTAGCAGAAAGAATGATGCAGGCGTGGGATTTTATTTTTTATCTATATGATAATGATTATTATTTGCAAATAAAATTATATCTGCTATAAATCAAAATAGGTAGAAAAGGACACGCTATGACACGACATAGAGGCAATGTGCAAAACACGCTCGCTTTGATGCGCCAGCACTCTGGTGAACCCTGTAGTAAAATCGTACCATTGCACCCCAACAAAAAAACAAAGCGCGACCTGACGCACCGCGTTAGGCTTGGCAAAAACACAGAAAAGCCCCAAAAATATGGCGATATTTTACCCTTTCAAACCTATCGCTAATGGCACTAAAATCTGGACAAGCCTTATGCTAGGCGACATTATGATATAATCGTTGCAGTTTTTTCTACACTTGAGCCACTGCCCGTGTCAGCCTATAATTCGCGCAACAAATAGACCATATTTAGGGAGTCCATGAATAAACCCGCCACAATAACCGAGCTTTCCAGAAGCACGCGGCTGGCGACTGCTGCGGGTGATGCGCCTTTGCGCATTTTGCTGCCCAGCTATCGTAGCGACCCGCACACTGGCGGGCAGGGCATTTATATGCGGCTTATATCAAAAGCCTTGATAGAGCTTGGTCATCAAGTTGATGTGATTTCTGGCCCGCCCTATCCAGAGCTAGATGAGCGCGTTAAGCTGATTAAATTGCCGTCTTTGGATATGTATGCGCGCCCCAACCCGATTGCTTGCCTAAATTGGGCGATAATGCGCAACCGCACCGATTTATTTGAATGGTGGAGCCATAATTGGGGCGGCTTTCCCGAACCCTATAGTTTTGGCGTGCGGCTGGCTGATTATATGCGCGATAAAATCAATCATTATGACATTTTGCATGATAATCAGACTTTGTGTTATGGCATGCTTAAAGTGCGCGATATGGGGTTGCCCGTCATTGGCACAATCCACCACCCAATAACGATGGATAAGCGCATTGATATTGCCCACGCAAAATGGCCGCATATTAAATTTCTCAAATGGCGGTGGTATTCTTTTCTCAATATGCAAATTAAAGTGGCGCGCCAGTTGAACGTTTTGATTGCCGTATCACAAAGCACCAAACGCGATGTGCATCGCGATTTCAAAACCCCTTTGGAGCGCATTAAAACCGTGCATCATGGCATTGAGCATGAATTATTTTGCCCACAACCACACATTAAACGCCGCAATAATCTGCTGATGGCAACTGCTAGTGCTGATGTGCCACTAAAAGGATTGATTTATCTTATCCGCGCCTATCACAAATTGCTGGCCACCCATCCAGAGTTGGAATTGCTGGTGGTGGGCCGCTTGCGCGAAGGCCAAACAATGAATGAGCTTAATCGGTTGGGTATTCGTGACCGCGTCAAATTTGTAAGCGGCTTGAGCAGTGCGGCTGTGCGCGACCTTTATGCACAGGCCACCATTGCCGTATCGCCTTCGGTATATGAGGGATTTGGCTTTCCAGCCGGCGAAGCTCTGGCCTGTGGTGTGCCGCTTGTTGCCACCAATGGCGGGGCTTTGCCCGAAGTGGTGGGCGATGCGGGTATTATTGTGCCGCACTCCAACCCCGACGCATTGGCCAAAGCCATTGATGGGTTGTTGCGCCAGCCCGCTCAACGCGAAAAAATGGGGCATTATGCCCGCCAGTATATTCTTGATAATTTCAAATGGGAACATTGTGCGCGCAAAGTTGTGGATTTATACCGCCAGACGATTTTGGCCGAAACATTATAGGCTGATATGCAAACGATAAATTTTGATAGGCTGGGGCTGGAAGATGGCCATATTATTTTGGATTTGGGTTGCGGGCAGGGGCGACACACCCATGCCGCTTATTTTTATAAAAGATGCACCGCGCTGGGGCTGGATATTGGCTTTGAAGATGTGGCGCACACGGCTGAGGGGTTTGCCGCCTATCCCGACCTTGCGCCGCAAATTGGCGCACCGCGCCGCTATGGGCTGATGGTGGGCGATGCCCTTGCCCTGCCTTTTGCCAATCATTATTTTGACCGCCTGATATGTTCTGAAGTGCTGGAGCATATTGCCGATTATCATGCCGCCATTGATGAAATTTGGCGGGTTACAAAACCCGGCGGGCGCATTGGTATTTCTGTGCCGCACCATTGGCCAGAATGGATTTGCTGGCTATTATCGCACAGCTATCACAACACGCCGGGCGGCCATTTGCGGATTTATAAAAAGCGTGATTTGCAGGGTGATTTTGAGGCGCGTGGGTTTCAATTTGAGCAACATCATTTGGTGCATGGGCTGCACAGCCCCTATTGGTGGCTGCGCTGCGCGGTGGGGGTTAATAATGACCGCAATATCTTGGTGCGCGCCTATCGCAAAATTTTGGAGGCCGAGATTTTATCCAACCCGCTTGTGCTGCGGCTGATTTCTAAATTGGCCGACCCGATTATGGGCAAAAGCCTCGTGCTGTATTTTACCAAGCCATATTCTACAGAATTTGGGCAACCAACATGAACCTTACTGATGGCTATTTTGATGGGGCGCGACAAAGCATTTTGGCTTTGCAAAATGCCGATGGTTCAATCCCATGGTATAAAAATGGCGTGATTGACCCATGGAATCATTTGGAAGCCGCGATGGGGTTAAATTTGCTGGGCGAGCGCGAAGCCGCCGAACGCGCCATTGGATTTTTGCATAATAGCCAGCTACCCGATGGCTCATGGTGGGGGCAGTTGGGCAGTGCTGTGCCGCTTGATGAGACATTGCAACAATTCACCACTGCCGACACAAATAGTGGCACCCGCCTGCGCGACACCAATTTTATCGCCTATATCGCCACCGCCTTATGGCATCATTATTGCCTGCATGAAGATATGGATTTTATTGCCGCCAACTGGGCGATGGCACAGGCCGCTATCAATTTTGTGCTGGGTTTGCAATATGAGGAAGGCGATATTCGCTGGACGGCACGCGACCCAAACACCCCTGAGGAAGACGCTTTACTGACGGGTAATAGTTCAATTTATAAAAGTCTTGGTTGTGCCAACAAATTGGCCGCGCTGATGGATTTTGAGGCAAGCGACTGGCAACAAGCGCGGCAGCTTTTGGGTGCGGCATTGGCGCATAAGCCAGAGCGTTTTGACCGCACTTGGCCGCCCAAAGATAATTATTCAATGGATTGGTATTATCCCGTTTTGTCGGGCGCGTTGAGCCTTGCGCAAGGCGATAAAAGGCTGAACGAGGGGTGGGATAAATTTATTATTGAGGGTTTTGGCTGTCGCTGTGTGGCCGATGAAGCATGGGTTACAGTGGCCGAAACGGCAGAATTGGTGATGACATTGGTGGCGCAAAATCAACGCGACAAAGCCGCTACTATGCTGGACGGGCTGGCACAATTCCGCGATGAAAATGGCGGTTATTGGATGGGTATGCAGGTGGCACACAAGGTTTTTTGGCCACGCGAGAAACCCGCTTGGACGGCGGCGGCGGTGGTGCTGGCGCATGATGCTTTATATATGGAGACCCCCGCCCATAAAGTGCTAACCAGCCGCGATTAAATCTATAAAC
>JBPCVS010000160.1:0-3768 GCA_051010295.1 Parvibaculales bacterium
CTGTTTGCGCGAAATGGTAAGCCTTAATAAATATAACATTGACTTGCCGTTGCGCGCTGATGGCCAGATGCGAATCATTGATTTATATGTGTCTTCGGTGATGATGAATGACATGATGATGGCGATATTGATTATTCAGCCACGTTCTATTGCCACGCATCTTGATAGGCAGTTGACGCATCGTGGCGCGGCGCGTTCGGTGAGTGCTATGTCGGCTATATTGGCGCATGAGATTAAAAACCCGCTCTCAGGCATTAAAGGGGCGGCACAGCTTTTGGAAGGCGCGATAAATGCGGAAAATGCCGAATTGACGCGGCTTATTTGTGATGAAACTGACCGCATTGTTGGGCTGGTTGATCGGTTTGAAGAATTTGGTGATGCACCGACCAATATGGATACGGCTGTCAATATGCACGCAATTTTGGAAAATGTGCGCCTATTAGCGGCCAGTGGTTTTGCGCATCATGTGCGGTTTGAAGAAAGCTATGACCCATCATTGCCGCTTGTGCGGGGCAATAAGGATATGCTGATGCAGGTGTTTATCAATCTGGTAAAAAATGCCGCGCAAGCAACCCAAGAAACCCACAAAATAAAAGGTAAAAAAGCTGAAATTAAATTACAATCGGCTTTTGTGCAGGGGGTGCATTTGGCCGTGCCAAACAAGGCCAAAGGCCAAGAAAAAGCGGTGAGTTTGCCCTTAGAATTTCGGGTGATTGATAATGGCGCGGGTGTGCCAGACGATATTAAAGCGCATCTTTTTGCACCTTTTGTAACCAGCAAAACAAATGGCACAGGGTTGGGGCTTGCATTGGTGGCCAAAATTATTGGCGACCATGGCGGCACGATTGAATGTAATAGCCAGCATGGGCGCACCGAATTTTGCATCCGTCTTCCAATGGCGACAATGGGAGAGATAAAATGAGCAAGGGCACAATTTTAATTGCCGATGATGATAAGGCCATTCGCACCGTGCTAACCCAAGCTTTGGGGCGCGCAGGCTATGATGTGCGCGCCGCCAGCACCGCCGCCGCATTGTGGCAATGGGTGAGCAATGGCGAAGGTGATGTGGTGGTGAGTGATGTGATGATGCCTGACCAAAATGCTTTTGACCTTATACCGCGCATTAAAAAACGCCGTCCAGATTTGCCGATTATTGTGATTAGCGCGAAAAATACTTTAACGACCGCCATTACCGCCGCCGAAAAAGGGGCTTTTGACTATCTGCCCAAACCTTTTGACTTAAAAGAACTCACTTCATTGGTTGGGCGGGCTATGGATGCCTCGGGTGATATGTCGCGCCAACAAAATAGCCCGCCTGCCGCGCGTGAAACGCAAGAAATTTTGCCCTTGGTTGGCACATCGCCCGCTATGCAAGAGATTTATCGCACTGTTGCACGGCTTACCCAAAATGATTTAACGGTGCTGATAACCGGCGACAGCGGCACAGGCAAAGAATTGGTGGCACGTGCTTTGCATGATTATGGTCGCCGCAAACATGGCCAATTTGTCGCGCTTAATATGACGGCCATTCCGCGTGAATTGATTGAAAGCGAATTATTTGGCCACGAAAAAGGCGCGTTCACGGGTGCCAATCAGCGCGTTGATGGGCGGTTTGCCCAAGCCGAAGGCGGCACCTTATTTTTAGATGAAATTGGTGATATGCCGATGGATACGCAAACCCGTTTGCTGCGGGTTTTGCAAGAGGGTGAATATACAACAGTGGGTGGCCGCCATGCGATTAGAACTGATGTGCGCATTATTGCCGCCACGCACCAAGATTTACGCCAGCTTATCCGACAGGGATTGTTTCGTGAGGATTTATATTTTCGCCTCAATGTTGTGCCGCTTCGGTTGCCACTTTTGCGCGAAAGGGTGGATGATATTCCAGAATTGACGCGTCATTTTGTTGATAGGGGGGTGCAAGAGGGTTTGCCACGCAAAAGTTTTGACAATGACGCGCTGTCCGCGTTGGGTGATTATGGGTGGCCGGGCAATGTGCGCGAATTGGAAAATTTTGTGCGCCGCATTGCCGCCCTTTATGTTGAAGATGTTATTGACGCACAAATTGTGCAAGTGGAACTAGATGCGATGCAGCAAGAAACCAATGCCAATGCAGATGCCAGCAATGGTGCCAGCTTGTCGGAAAGCTTATTTTCCCATCTTGATGCTTATTTTGCCAATCATGGTGACGCCTTGCCGCCTAAGGGTTTATATGAACGTGTGCTTCGCGAGGTGGAAGTGCCGCTTTTGCAATTAACGCTCAAAGCCACACGCGGCAATCAGATTAAAGCGGCTGAATTATTGGGGCTAAATCGCAATACATTGCGTAAAAAAATCAGCCAGCATAATATAAATGTCGTGCGTCATCCGAAAAATCAATAAAGTTTTATAAAAAGGGAGAAGGATAATGGGTAAAGGACCACTGAGTGGCGTAAAAATTATTGAATTTGCAGGCATTGGGCCAGGCCCATTTTGTGGGCAATTATTATCAGATATGGGTGCCGATATTATCCGCATTGACCGCAAAGGCGCGTCTGGCGGCAACCGCAATGATATTGCGGGGCGCGGCAGGCGGTCGGTGGCATTGGATTTGAAAAAACCTGAAGCGGTGGAAGCCTGTTTGAAACTCATTGAACAAGCCGATGCTCTGCAAGAAGGCTTTCGCCCAGGCGTGATGGAACGATTGGGGCTGTCGCCAGATGTATGCTTTCGACGCAATCCGAAACTGGTATATGGGCGCATGACGGGCTGGGGGCAATATGGGCCTTTTGCCCAAGCCGCTGGCCATGACATAAATTATATCGCCCTCACTGGCGCGTTGGCCGCCATTGGCACGGCTGAAAAACCTGTGCCACCGCTTAATTTGGTGGGCGATTTTGGCGGCGGCGCGCTTTATTTGGCGATGGGCATCTGCGCGGCTTTGTTTGAAGCGCAACGTTCTGGCGCAGGCCAGGTGGTTGATTGCGCCATGACCGATGGCGCAACTTCTTTGATGAGTATGTTTTTTGGCATGAAAGCAAGCGGCATTTGGACAACCGAACGGGTGGATAATTTGCTAGATGGTGCGGCACATTTTTATGATGTGTATGCAACGGCTGATGGCAAATTTATTTCATTGGGCTCCATTGAGCCGCAATTTTATGCACTTTTGCGCGAAAAAGCGGGGCTGGCTGATGATGCCGATTTTGACGCGCAAATGGATAAAAGCCAATGGCCGCAGCTCAAAGCCAAATTGACGGCCATTATTAAAAGCAAAAGCCGCGATGAATGGGATGAAATTATGGCGGCCAGCGATGTGTGTTACGCGCCCGTGCTGGATATGGACGAGGCCGCACAACACCCGCATAATAAAGCGCGGGAAACAATCACCGAAGCTTTTGGCGTGATGCAGCCCAATGTTGCCCCGCGCTTTGGCGGCACACCGAGCGAAATTCAAGGGCCGCCGCCCAAAATTGGTGAACATAATGAAACGGCTTTGGCCAACTGGGGGTTTAGCACCGATGAGATTGCCGCGCTCAAAAAAGCTGAGGCTTTTTAAGAGGTGTTTTTTTCTCTTATTTAATTAGTTTTGCAATAATCCGTAGGGGTGCGCCACTTCCGCCACGTATTTTCATAGGTAAGGCAATTACCTCTATGCCCGTGGCTGGTAGTTTTTCCAGATTGGCGAGATTTTCAAAAACCGGAATTTGCTCGGCAAATAAAATCTGATGGCTTAGATATTTTTTTGATTGGCCATAATCAATGCTGGGTGTGTCAATGCCGATTGAA